>NZ_JAJKFQ010000006.1 GCF_020966635.1 Stieleria sp. JC731
CAGGCATTTCGCAGACTTCCACGCCCACACTCTTAACGCCAAGGCATCCCCCATGTGCCCTTGGTAGATTGGCCAACGATATCCCGAACTCAAACTCGATATGCCACCTGCGAAACGAGCCGCAGAAAACACACCGGTCAAAGCACCGAAGAAACCGCTGGTAGTTCAACTACCGCAACGATATCACATGGCTTGATTAGCTTTGCTCGCCTCACTGCCGAAGCAGATTAGCTCGCATCACTATTCAGCTTTTTCGCACAGAATCCTGTCAGATTTGCTTCTATTCTAATAGCCAGTTTTGCTCACACTTGCGTGCTTCGCTCGAACTGGCAACGCTATTCCGAAGAACTTTGTTCTGTAGTCGCCAAACGATTCTTTCGAATCACTTGGCAGATTACTGATGCCAATTACCAAACAACCAAATTGTCAAATATCAATGTTCCGGCGTTCACCTTTTCAGGTACGTCTCGGAAGACGCTGCTAATCCGCAGCCGAGTGAAGCACCGCAGTGCGTCAGTCGGTTGCCGATCAGTGAGGCGGGGAAGATAGGGCCGGCGAGTGTCGCCGTCAACCTGTCTTCGCGAGAATTTCAAAATTGTTTTCTGAAGCTCTCGGTTTCGTCCGGTGAAGGACAGGCTTCCGCTTTTTCCCGTGTCCGGGGCGGAAAAGATAGAGACTTCCTTGTTGAGGTCAACTCCATCCTTGAAGATTCTCGCAAGTATTTTGCGGTCGTCTCCTCGCTTCGGTATGGCGATTGCTGCAGTATCGGTTTTCGATACCGCGGTGTTCACCGCGAAGCTTGAAAAGTCGCTGAGTTTTTTCAGCGGGGCGGGACTTTAGAGTCTCGCCAGTTTCTTGGAAACCCCTGGTTTCGAAAAAACTAACTTTTCGTTTCTACTTCCAAAGTGGAGGTAGACGGACTTGAACCGACGACCTCCTGCGTGCAAAGCAGGCGCTCTCCCAACTGAGCTATACCCCCTTTCGGAAGTTTGAAGTGTGTCTAGTTGTTTTCAGAGATTAGCTCTCTGTTGTCAACCGTCGTACTTCAAAAGTGGGCGTGCCAGAACTCGAATCTGGGACCTCATCCTTATCAGGGATGCGCTCTAACCAACTGAGCTACACGCCCGTGTCCTCAAACCAGTCCGTCAGATGACGTATGGCTCTCGGCCGGCCCTCACAAGCACATGTGCTGTGAAGCGAGGGAGAAGTGTACGCAAACACGGTGGCCTGTCAAAGGCAACTGAGCTTTTCTGGGCTTAAATTTTCACCCATCAAGCTTTTGCCCCGGCAAACTGCGGCATTTGCTCCCGCTTCAAATGACTGACGGATTTCGGCCGATTTGCTTTTCGGTGTTGAAAAACGCTTTCATTCGTCGCTGGAGCACTAATCTTCGGCATCTGTTGCGAATCTCTTAAATCGACATTCCAACAAACTCGCTGGTTCGGGCAAAATAGTTTCGTTCACTGCTCGCGTTGGGGCCTCGGCGACGGCAACAATCGTGGTTGTAAGTCTGCGACATGCAGGCGGCAGCTTTTCGTTACCCAGTCCGCAACACGGTGTTCGCCTAGATGCTACCGGTTGGCTCAATGTTTTGGATCGGATGTACCGATCAGGAAGCTTGTCTTCGCTGCTGAAAGGCGTACCGCGTCACACTTACAGAACAAAGCCCTTCAACTGGACACTTTTGAAATGACGGATCGATTTCAATTCGCAAACCTGTTCACGCGCCGGCAGCGATTGCTGGCCCTTGCGGTTCCATCGCTGATCGCAGCATTCGCGTCGACATCGCAAGCAGCTGGGCCCAGCGTCGCGAAAGCCATGTCGCTAAAGCCGATTCAAGCCGATGCCGTTTTCGAACTGGTTGATGAAGCCGATTTTGGTCGTTGCCAAGTCGTCACCATCGATGACGCGGGGCAGTCGGGCTGGGAAGTTGTCGGTCCTGAAGGAACCATTCTTCGCCGCTTTGTCGACACCAACGGCGACAAGAGTATCGATGTTTGGTCGTACTTTAACTTTGGAATCGAGTCCTATCGCGATATCGATAGCGATGGAAATCGTAAAGCCGACCAGTACCGCTGGCTTGGCAATGCGGGGACCCGTTGGGGGATCGATAGAGATGAAGACGGGAAAATCGATTCTTGGAAACGGATCTCTGCCGAAGAGGTGACCGCCGAAGTTGTGGCGTCGCTTAGGTCTCAGGATGTCACCCGATTCAACGCTTTGCTTTTGACCAATGAAGAGCTTCAGGGGCTCGGTTTGGGGAAGGAAAAAGCCGAGCAAATTGCCGCGAAGTTGCGATTGGCGATTCGTGAGTTTGCTGATTTGGCAAAGTCGCAGCAATCGGTTTCGAAGTCTGCAAAGTGGCTTCAGTTTGCCGCCCCGGCACCCGGTTTGGTGCCCGCCGGAACGGGCGGTTCGACAAAGGATGTTTTGGTTTACGAAAACGTCGTCGCGATGTTCGAAGACGCCGGTAAAGGTGGCCAGCTGATGGTTGGGACCTTGGTCAAAGTTGACGAATTATGGCGATTGGTTGCCCTGCCTGTTGTCGGTTCCGGCGACGGTTCGATTGCCCAAAGTACCCCGATGTTCTTTTCACCATCGGGCGACAGTTCGGCCATTTCGGGAGCTCTCGGGAGCGACGAAATGCAGGCTTTGGTCGGCAACCTTGAAGCGATCGATCGAAAGTTAGCCGTTGCAAATGAAAAAGATGCTCCGCAGTTACATGCGGCGCGTGCTGAGTTGGTTGAGCGACTGATTTCGCAGTCGGTAGCTCCGGAAGACAAGGAGTCTTGGGCTCGTCAATTGGTCGACACGTTGCGTGTCGCGGTACAGAGCGGACAGTATCCCGCTGGCATGGAACGGCTGAAGACGGCTGGCGAAAAATTTGCCAGGCAGAATCCGGCGTTGGCGGCCTACGCTGATTTCGAATCACTGCAAACCGAGTGGATCGTGCGCCAGCAGGATGCGAAAGACGAAGACCAACCGAAGATCCAAGAGTGGTACCACGAATCTTTGGAGACGTTCGTCGACGAGCATCCGCGGAGCCTGGAAGCAGCCAAAGCACTGTTGCAACTGGCTTTGGGTAAGGAGTTTGACACCGATAAGGAAGCAGCCGTCGAGTACTACAAAAAGGTACGCGACAACTACGCAGGCACCGATGAAGCTGAAAAGGCTGCCGGTGCGGTCAACCGTTTGGAATCGGTCGGTCGCAAGATCGAACTGACTGGTGAAACGATCGAAGGCAAGTCGTTCAAGCTGTCTGCACTGCGTGGCCGCCCTGTCGTCATCCATTACTGGGCTACCTGGTGTGGTGTGTGCACGCAGGATATGAAGGTGTTAAGCCGCTTGCAGGCTCGCTACAAACGCGCCGGGCTGACAATCGTGGGGGTCAACGTCGATGCTCAGCGGGACGAGGCAGTGGCGTTTCTGAATGAAAATCGCTTGCCTTGGATCCAGCTGTTTGAAGAAGGCGGTCTGGAGTACAGCCGGCTGTCGAAAGCATTCGGAGTCCAGACTCTGCCCACGATGATGCTGATCGATGAAACCGGCACGGTCGTCAATAACAACATCGGCGCTGCCGAGTTGGATGAAGCGATCGATAAGCTCGTCAAATAGCCCGCCGTTGGCCTAGCTATCGCCGACAAGCTCAGGTTCGCTGTCGAAACCGGTTTGCAATCGCATCCGATTTTGCTGCAGATCCTGAGCTGCAGCGGAATATTGAGGCAACAGGCGATATGCGGAACTTGCGCAGTTGACCGTCAACAATCGGTGAGATCGCCTATGACGCGAGCACATCAACCGGCTTCTTCTTACTCGCGATCTTCGTACGGTCGCGGGCGAAGTTGGTGAAAGAGTGCCCGTTTTTGATCGGGCAGCGAATAGTCAAAGCCACAGCTTTGCAAAAACCGCTCTGACGAGCTGATCGCCATGATTTCCATGATGCCTAAGTCACGTGCCCTCTGCACACACATGGCGACGAGTCGTTTGCCGACCCCCACATTTTGAAAGTCTGTGTGAACGGCAAGACATTGCAGTTCAGCCAGCTTGGGGCTGTAAACTTCGACAGCGCAGAACCCGTAGCATCGCTGGACCTGGGATTCGCTCTGTTCAGATCGTTTCATCGCTACGAAGCCGTGTCTCGATAGCTCCACAATTTCCGCTTTGGTCCGCGACAGCAGCAGGTGCTGCATGACGAATGGACGCATCAATGCGTGAATAGCGGGAACGTCACTGGGCAGTGCTTGGCGAAATTCCAGTTCGTCGATGCGTTCGGTCAATGCTCGTCATCCTGCTCGGTAGGCTGCGACGTGGTCGGTGAAATGGTCTAGTGGATCTGGACCGGATTGGTGGCTTGTTTGATCGTTTTGCGCATCACCTTGGCGGGTGCGTCTTGGCCGGTGAACAACTTGTATTGGTAGGCCGCTTGCCGCACAAACATATCAATCCCGGTGATAACGCGGCACTGGGCCTGTTTGGCGTACTTGATCAACAGCGTGTTTTCTGGGTTGTATACGGTGTCAAAGACCACCATGTACTGGTTTAGCGCCGACGCGTTGAATGGAGAGGTGTCAACATTTGGATGCATGCCAACGGGGGTGCCGTTGACCAGCAATTGAACTTTGTGGTTGTGGCGGTCTTCCCAAGGGATCACTCGGCATCCAATTTCGGACGCAAGTTGCTGCGAACGTTCTTCGGTTCGCGATGTCACCATGACATCTGCTTGGCGTTGCTTCAGTCCCCACGCGATCGCACGAGACACTCCGCCTGCGCCCAACACCATCGCGGTGACACCTTGCAGCGAGTTCTCTTTGGGAGCGTCTTTGCGTTCCATGATTTCGACAACGCAGTCCATCGCGGCGCGATAGTCGGTGTTGTATCCGAGTCGTTCGCCGTTATGGAAAACCATGGTATTGATGGCTCGGATCCCGTTCGCGCTGGCTTCGGCTTGCGTGCAGTAGTCCAGCGACCGCTCTTTGTGGGGGATCGTTATGCTGATGCCTTTCAAACCAATCGCGTCGACGGAATCCATGAAATTATGGAGGTCGTCCTGAGGCACACGCAGCGGCAGGTATCGGGCATTGAGCTTTTGGTCGGCGAATGCCGTGTTGTGGATCAATGGGCTGTAGCTATGGCCGACCGGGTCTGCGATCACACCGAACAGTTCCGTCTCTTTGTTGATGCTTTTGACATCGTAGAGCCGCGTCATGTCTTTCCAGTTCAGCTGCCCGGGCGCCATCTTCTTGTCCACGCTGTAGGTCGCGTAGGTGAAAGGCGACCCGAAACGATTAGCAAGAATTCGCGTGAGCATGCCGATTTCGCCCATGCAGATTCCGATGGTCGGAACCTTGGCGTTTTGCACCAGATTCAACATCCGCACGTTATCACGAAAGCTATGAGCCATCGTCGCAAGTTTGACGATGTCGGCATCTTCCTCAGCCATCGCGGCATGAAGATCTTCGAGGTTTTCTGGGGTGCCGCTGAAGTCGTGGTAGCTGATGATCCGCTTTGTCGTGCCGTAACGCGGGATCTGCGAAGCGACGTCCGCTTCGATGTCGACATATTCCGCTCCTGCGACAATTGCCGAACGAAGCAGCATCATCCGTTCTTGTTCGCTTTTCGTCCAACGTCCGCCGTCATCGCGTCGTCTGGCGGTGATGACAACCGGTCCAGGTCGATTGTCCATCAAACGCCCAAGGTTGACCGCACGGCCGATGTAGTCGACGCGTAGTTCGACCAGTTCGGCACCTTGCTCGACCAACTGTTGATGTTCGCCAATCATCCGTGCGTGACGGCTGCGGCCGAGGCTAACGCAAATCATATGTGTTCAATCAGAAAGTTGTCGCGATAATAAAATGTCCCACGAACCGGAAGGATCAGTTCGGGCTGATCGCACTCGGTAGGCAGCACGTTTAGGATCATTTCCGAAGCGGAACGCCTACAGAAATGAAATGTTCAGATCTGGGACTGTCAAAGTCTAGGTCGATGCGAACGCATAAAGGCGAACGCGATGTCAGGACCGGTCTTGGTGTTCACAAGTTCGCTTGCGTGACCTCGTCTCCTGCGGACGTATAATAAATCGGTGCCACCGCCACGAGCAGGGGGGGGCGACAAATCCACAAAATCTAGTGATCGGCCGTCGGTTTGATTTCGCGATCTGCATTTCATCAATCGGAGTGTTTGATGACCGCCCACGCTAGGACAATTGATACGAAATGACAAAAAAACAGAATCGAGATCCGATCTCAATCCTTCATCACCGATTCATTCTGCCCGTCAGCATGTTGTTGGTCGGCTTTAGCGCCTGTCTGCCTTCAACGCTTGTGGCCGATGATTGGCCGTTTCCGCGCGGCGATGCCCAGGCATCCGGCGCGATTGAAACCCAGTTGCCCGAAAAATTGGCCGTCAAATGGGAGTTCAAAGCGGACGAAGCCATCGAGGTGACTCCCGTTGTCAGCGGAGACTATGTCGTCGCTGGGGATGTCATGGGCACCTTGTATGTGGTCAATCGCCGCGATGGCAAGGAAGTTTGGCGGCATGCTTTTGACACAGGTTTTCTGGCTTCACCAATCGTTGCCGACGGAAAGGTCATCGCTGGCGACATCGACGGTAGCGTTTTTGCGTTGCAGCTTGCTGATGGCAAGGAACTTTGGAAACAAACTACCGATGGCGAAATCAGCGGAGCACCCGCGGTCTACGAAGGCAACGTCCTTGTCGCTAGCCAAGACGGAAAGCTGTACTGCTATGAGCTTTCCAGCGGTAAGCCTGTTTGGACTTATCAAGCCGACGATCAGATTCGTTGTTCACCGACAATCGCGGGCAATATGACGTTGCTTGGCGGGTGTGATGCGAAGCTGCACGGCGTCGATTTGAAAAGCGGCCAAGCGGTTGGCGAACAGATGACTTTGGAAGGCCCCACCGGAAGTACGCCTGCGGTACACGATTCGATCGCGATCGTCCCGATCATGGACGGAGTCGTCTTTGGTTTCGATTGGAAAGAAAACAAGAAGCTTTGGCAGTACGAAGATTTTGATCAGTCGCAGGAATACCGTAGCAGTGCGGCGGTGAACGATTCTCTAGCAGTCGTATCAAGCCAACGCAAAAACGTCGACGCACTCGATTTGAAGACCGGCAAACGCAAGTGGCGTTACACTTTGCGACGAAGAGCCGACGCCTCGCCGGTGATTGCCGGAAATGACGTTTGGATTCCGGCAACGGACGGTCGGTTGGTTCGCTTGGGCCTCGAGGACGGAAAAGAAAAGTGGGTCTTCGAGATTCGTGGCGGGTTCATATCGGGAGTCGCGATTGCGGACCAGCAGCTCTTCGTCGCTGATGACGAAGGCGTGGTGCGGTGCTTCCAAGGCGAACAGTAGCCTTTCACGCCTATCGAATGGTCAGCTACTTTCCATAGACTTCAGCAGGATCCACCATTCGCTCGTCGGCGACTTCCAGTTGACCGTCTTTGGTGATCCGGCGGAAGAAGCAACTTTTGTATCCTTCGTGGCATGCCGCGGCGACCTGATTGACTTTCAGCAGGATGGTGTCTTTGTCGCAGTCAACGCGGATTTCGGAAACCTTTTGTCGGTGTCCGCTGGTTTCACCTTTCCGCCAAAGTGAATTGCGACTGCGGCTGAAATAGACCGCATAGCCTTCGTCGATGGTGCATTGAAAGGCTTCTTCGTTCATCCAGGCCACCATCAAGACCTCGCCTGTTTCTTCGTCTTGTGCGATTGCGGGCAGCAACCCGTTGGTGCCTCGCGAGAAGTCGGCTAGGTCATTCAAATTCAATGCGGATCTCTCCCAGGTTAGATGCGAGTGTCAAACTTTGACGCTCATAAGGAATATAGGCTCACAGTCGGCCGACGAATTATAGGCAGATTCGTTCTGGACGGAACGACCCGCAGGAGTCCACCGACTGTTTGCCAACCACAGCTGCGGCAAATTGAATTGAAGTTCGGTGCGGTGTCGATAGTGAAATAGCGTCGCAGTCAGTTACTCAACCGAGATAGACAGGCGAAGGAATGCCAGGCAGGATCTCGATCGTATTGCCGATTCGAAATCGCGAAAAAGAAATCGCGGTCCGGGTCGACAATTTGATAACGGGCCTGGAAACGCTTGTCAGTGAAGTGCCAGAAATCATTTTGGTGGACGACGGAAGCCGTGATGGCACCGCGGATATCTGTCAGCGATTGGTACACCGCTACAAGAACATTCGGTATCTGCGTCACGATCGACCAAGGGGCATGGAAGCGGCTGGGCAAACCGGGCTTGAGCGTGCCAGTAGTGACTTGGTCTTCGTTCAGGAGCGTGATGCAGATTTCTGTTTCACCGATCTGAAACACTTGCTGCAACTTGCCGGTGACGACACTATCGTCGCGGCTCGTGCCGAGAGTCTTCGCGGGCAGGTTTCGCCATCGCTGATCCGGCGTGTGCGTCTGTGGGGGATGACCCAAGACGACTCGATCCGATTAGCTTCTCAAAGCAGCGAGACTTGTGGGTTGCAAATGATCCGGCGAACCAACCTGCAGCGTCTGACCGGCCCCAACGCGAAGCAATATCGTTTGGAGGGAAAGTCCAAACGCATGGTCACTCTCCAACGCGCCCACCGTCAGCTAACGAGTCGCCGGTTGAAGAGCGAAAACTGAGCGTCAGCCAAAGCCGGTTGGTTGGGAGCTACGACCCTTTTCTGTACTAGTTTCGACCAGCGTTGAATAGTTCGCTGAGTGACAGTTTTGAATCCGGGAGGCACAGTGGTTCGATAGTCGTCGAGGAATGCAAACATGGTACGTCACCTTTCGCAGGTCTTACGCTCTCTAACCTTATGTGTGATTGCCTACGGCGACGGGGATTCGACAAACGTCCGCAACGGCGTCATTGACAAACGAAGCGAACGCGGGGCCGCGAATCGGGCCGTAAACGGTGATCGAGAATCCACCGGAGATGGATACCGACAAGCTTGCTTCACCCTTGGTGCCTAATGGAACTCCTCCTCCAAAGACGGTCAGTGTGTGGCTGTACTTGCCCTGAGAATTTTTGAAAGGTGGTGGACTGAAGGCGGCGACATTGATTCGGCCATAGGTTCGAGCGTATCTCCCGAGGTTGAGTTTCCCCATGATCCCACCCGAAATTCCAACAAACGGTCCGCTGTAGTCGCCGTTCTCGAATGTGTCATAGACATCTCCGACCGCACAGCGGAATCCCACTCCACCGGCCCCTCCAAAACCACCATCGCCCTGCTTGCTCGGTTCACGGGGAGTCGAGATACCGATACCGGCACTCGCACCTAGGTTGATGCCGACATAGGCGAAAAACTGCGGGAGGTCTCCATCCAAATTCAAGACTTCAAACCCTCCTACACCGCTTAGGCCCGCTGATGCTGACGCGAATGTCCCAGCTCGTCCGGTTTTCCCCTTTTTGATTCCGATCAAATTTAAGGAGCCTTCAAGGAAAGGACGAGTCACACCCGTATCGTTTTGGAAATTCAGGGCTCCCCGAGAAAGCCCGCGCAACACGACGTCCGGCGCGGTACCCGCTATAGCAAATGCCAAGGATGCGGAAAGAAATCCTGCGATGGCAACGGCCTGCGAAACTTCCTGCATACTGAATTGCCCTAGCGGGTCAATACGGTTCACCGGATCGCCTAGTGCATACATATACCGATTAAACGATCTTGGATCCGAAAGCTCACCTGCATCAGAGTCGAGCACGGTAAATCGTGCTGTCGCGGGATCGTACCAACGAGTGGTCAGATACGTGAGTTCCATCTCCTGATCGTACAGCCCACCTCCGAATCCAATTTCAAATGGATTGCTGTCGAGCAAATTCCCGAACGCGTCGTACTGGATTCTCGTGTAACCAATTAATTGGCCCGAATCGTAGGTCGCGTAGCCCCGAGTGGTGCGCGTATGGTCAACAAACAGCTCATGTCGGCGACCGTCAGCTTCATGGATCTGAACGTACCTGGTGCCGTCGAAATCATAGCGTCGAATCAGTGAATTCGTGTCGTCGCGTACTTCTACCAGATAGGGGATCGCAAACGTATTGTCGTCCCAAACGAATCCTTGTTCCTGCCCGTTGTGGAGTCGTTTGATGGGTAATCCCGATGCGTTGTAGGTGAACTCAATCAGGTCGGTAACATTTCCATCAACCGTGCGTTGAAACTGCAATAATCTGCGCTCACCATCGTAGGTGTATTCTTCTGTTGTTGTTGCATTGGTGCGGCGAATGAGGTTTCCGTCATCATCGTATTGAACCGCCCATTCTCCGTCAGCAATCAGTCGATCGTTGGCGTCGTACTGCATCTGTCTTATCCCTGATTCGTCAGAGACTTCAATCAAATTGCCGACTTGATCGAATGAGTAGCGCCGAGTGACCTGTGACGTGCCGTCATCGATCGTTTCACTAAGCAGTTCTCCAAGCAGACCGTATTCGTACTCGGTCGAAACTCCACCGAGCAATTGCACTGACAGGATTCTACCCAGGTCATCGCGATCATAGGCAATCGAATCGAGCGTGGTATCTGTCGAATCAGTGAAGACGATTTCGTTCAGAAAATCGGAATTCACAGCGTTCCGCGAGAGCGAAGCCCCCGAGTCGAACGTCATCTGCACCAAAGTGGTTTCAGTTGGCGAATACTCGTAGGTCACCGTACCGCCGGTGAAATCTGTTAACTTTTCGGGCAACCCGGCATCATCACCGTCGATCAGAGTGGTGCGCTCACCGGTATGGGTCTCGGCCGATTCTCCGGCCACGCTCTTTGATCGTAGCACTTGCCCATAACTATCGGTGACTGTCAGCGACCCGTCGGCGTTCTCAATGCGTGTTTCGGTCCCACCTGGGAGTTGGATGATCAATTGATCGGGTTGATAGTCATAGGAACGAATGACATTACCGAGAGCGTCTCTGAGTTCGACCAATCGTCCAAAGGCATCGTATTGCATTTGGAAGATATCGCCCGAGAAGGTGGTCCGAGAAACCGGCAAACCCGCTTCGTCGTACTGGTAGGTCTCGGTCTGGCCCAGTGGAAGAGAACGTGACTCCAACTGATCGAGCTCGTTGTAGACCACGTTGGTTGTTCGACCAAGTGAATCCGTCACCGAAGTGATCGTGCCCGTATTGTCCGAACCAATCTGGCTCAGCCGTCCTTCCGGATCAATCACCTGCTGTAGGATGCCAATCGCGTTATAGCGGTACTGCCATGTGCGTTGCAATTCGTCCGTGGTGCGGATCAAGCGTCCCGCAGCGTCATACTCCCGGGAGACGCCGCCTGCATCGGATTCCTGCCCGATCAGTTGACCGCGTCCATCATATCGGAAACGCTGAATAAGGCCCTCAACGGATACGGAGGTCTGTCTCCCCTCGCTATCGTACTGGTAAATCACCGCTGAGCCATCGTTGTAATACTCACGCGTGATTCGCCCAACTGCATCATAGGAAAATTGAACCGTGGATCCATCGTCGCTGATGGAAGTGACACGTCCTGCATTGTCATACGTTCTGGTCGAGGCGACACCGTCAATCGTTTCGCTGATCTGTCGACCTGCAGCATCGTATTCGCGTTGTACAACAGTTCCATTTGTGTATTCCGCGCGAACAACACGCCCCAATGCGTCGTGCTGATACACCACAGACTCGCCATTGCTACCATTGAGTTCGCTGACACGACCGAGGCCGTCGTACGCCAACTCTGTTGTCGCCCCCGTGAGTGTTTGGATGCTGGAAATCTGTCCGGCGGAGTCATAATTGGCAACGGACTGGCTGCCGCCGCTGTTTTCGATCCCCGTCAGAGTGCCATTCTTATCGTAGACGTATTCAAAGTAACGTGTGGTCGCTCCTTTGGCGGTTTGAATGACCGACTCCTCACGGACGTAGTTCCGCGAAGCATCGATGGTGTAGTTAGTCACATGGCCATTGGGATCAGTGATCATAACAGGCAATCCATTGTCGTAAACGAACGTCTCTGTGTTACCTGTCGCATCCGTGGTCGTTAACACATTCCCCTGAGAATCGTACGATCTCGTGACCAAGGGGCCGGTCGAGTCGTATGCCGCGACCAGATTTCCATTTGAGTCACGCTCATTCGTCATGACATGACCTAGCGAATCAATCGACCGGAGCAACTGCGACTGATCGTTGTAAGCGTATTGCGTGACAGCTCCAGTCGCATCCGTTTTTCGTAGCACGTTTCCATAGGCATCATTAGTGAAACGCGTCATATTTCCCAAAGGGTCTTTCATCGATGCGATGTACCCGTTGGTATCGTAAGTTCGTTTCGTTTCGTTGCCCAACGGATCAATAGCGCTGAGAACGTTGCCGCGATTGTCATAGACGTAGGTCGTTGTGTTACCCAGCGGATCGCGGACGCGTTGGATATCTGAGTTCAGCTCGTAGTCAAAGTCGAACGAATTGCCGTCGTTTTGAGTAATGCGGATCAGGCGTCCGTCGGCATCGTATTCGGTTCGAGTACCATTTCGCCCGAGAGGATCGATTATGTTCGTAAGCAGATTGGGATTCTGAGCAGAGTAGATGAATGATGTCTCATTTAGTTCACGATCAACGAATTTGTCCAATCTGCCAGAACCATCATACGAATAGCGGACAACGTTACCGACGAGATCTTCCACCGCAATAATTCGTTCTTCAGCATCTCGAAGGAAGTTTACTTGAAGATTCGATGACTCCTGGATAATTCCGGCATCGGTAAACAGGATGCGATTCCCATTCCGATCAGTTGCTGTCGTAAGCTTACCTGTGTCGCCCTCGATTCGATATTGAAACCCGTCCTGAGTGGTGAGCACATAGGCGCCTCCGAAATCAGGACTCGCTGGGTTGTAAGGAATTCCGCCGGGTGCGAAGAGTTCGCCCTGCTCATTAACTTGCAAGTAGCTGCTGGTACCGGTCCAAAGCGTTGACGTAACTCCGGGATCGGGGGTGAAACGTGGGCGGGCGAGGACCAAATTGTTGCCGCCCCATCCAGGCAGGACTCGGATGTCGGGATCGAAGGTGAAACCCTGCCGGCCTTGACCGGGGACGTTCAAATAGACTTTGACGCCTGGGCGTAAGGCACTATAGATACCGATGTCTTCCAAGCCGCTCTTTGGCAATCCGACTCGCAAATCGGTGTTGCGAAACTCCAGCCGCCAACCAAAGCCAAAATCGCCTTTTTCGTTGGCATGCAGCGAGTCATAAACACGAGTGATATGGATCGGAATCCCCGCGACAGCGACTTCTAGATCGGTAAACGCAATGTTGAATGTTCCGATTTTCAATTCACCAGCCAAACCGATGTGACGCTCAACCACGTTGGCGACTCCGCCGGTCGTGGCAACTTCCAGGCGAATCACGTACTCGTCATTTGGGAGCAGGCTGGTGTCCCAAACACCGAGTTCGCCGTTGTTCACTGGCGTTTCGCTACGCACGAATTCGGTGAATTGAGTTTCGTCAATTCGCCGGTAACTCAATCGGTACGCGGCGAAGTCCGAGTGGTCGGCGGTTCCAGAAATACTCACCATCCCGAAGACGGCTGCCGCTTCAGTCGGCGACGTGATCTCCGCTGTCGGGATGTCTTCGGCACCGGCGCCACTCCAACCTTCGGGGAAGTCATAGTTAAACGTGATCGTTCGCGTCGCAACGTTCCCGTTCGTGTCGGTCGCCGTGGCCGTGGCTGTGATCGTCGTGAATGCCCAGTCTTGGAACGTGAACGTTGCCGTTCCCGCTGCGTCGAGCGGAATGTCCTGCCCATTGGCCGAGAGTGTCAGCGAGACGACTTCGACGTTATCAATCGCTTTGGCGTAAACCACAAATGGCCCTTGCCAAGGCAACACGTTACGACTGGCGTCGTTGGGACGCTCAATCAAGCTGACTTTGGGGGCTTCGGTGTCTTCGACCACCGACACCGTAAACAATTCTTGCGTCGATCCACCACGAGGATCACGCACGGTCACTTCGAAGTTATGGTCACCAATTTGATTGATGTCCGGGACCCAGCGGATGCGTCCGAACGGATCGATCGATGCCGTGCCCGGAGCCTGCGTCAACTCATAAGTCAAAAGATCAACATTGGCGTCTGATGCGAGAACATCGTAGCGATAAACCGCACCGGCGGTTGCCTCTGTCGGTGCGGAACTGTCGATGACCGGGGCAATGTTTTGTGCCAGCACATCGATCTCGAAAGACTCGATCGAGGCGGCCCCGTCTAAGTCGATGACCCGGATGGTCACTGGGATCTTGCCTTCGACTCCGGCTTCGGGAGTCCAGGTCACTTTGCCCTGACTATCGACGGCCATGTCGTTCGGGCCGACGGAGATCTGATAGGACAGAGCGGAGCTTTCCGGGTCGTTCGCATCGATCTGGTACTCGTATGCCGTTCCGACGGCAGAGAATTTCGGAGCGCTGCTATCGATGACCGGCGGCAGGTTGGGTGCCCCTGCGCGAACCAATATTGGAAAGGCTTGTGTAGCGGCACCTCCAACCCCATCGGCGACTTCGATCACCACCGTTTGTAGTCCGGTTTGGTTGACGGCGGGTGTCCAAACGATCTCACCGCTTCCTTCGCTGATCGTCATTCCGTCTGGACCGTCGAGTAATCGATAGCGAAGTGGATCACGTTCGGCGTCGTCAGCCTGGACCGAGTAGAAGTATGCCAACCCGACGGCTGCTTCGGTCGGTGGAACGCTGCTAAGGATCGGCGGCCCGCCAAAGCGTCGCGCGGTTACCGTAAAGGTTTGTGTTATTTCGGCTCCGAATGTATCGGCAAGACGAACGATCACCTCGGCCTCACCAAGTTGATCGTCGGCGGGTGTCCAACGAATGGTGCCACGCAAGGGATCGATACTCATTCCGGCCGGTGACTGCAGCAACGCGAACGATAGCGGGTCACGATCTGAGTCGATTGCAACGATGTCGTAGGCATATTGCTGATCGACAACCGCGGCGACGATCGGAGTGGAATCGATGACCGGTGCGGAGTTCACCAAGGAACCGACCACTGAAATTGAAACGTCAACTTTAACTTCATTCCCATCGGCCATGACCGCGATGAAAGTTAGGTCGTGTACGCCCAGTTGGGAATTGCCGGGCGTCCATTCGATCGTGCCATCTGAATTGACGGTCATCCCAGTCGGCGCGTTATCGAGTCTCCAATCGACATCGCGCCCCAGCGAGTCCATCGCGGCGATGCGCCCAATGCTTTGCGTGCCGACCGGATAGTTGTCACGCGGTAAGCTGAGATCAACCAAATCCGCCGCTGGGACAACGTCAGTGACATTAATGGTGAAGACTTCGTCGACGGAGTCTCCTTGGGAATCTGTCACCCGTAGTGTGAATTCGAACGAACCGTTCGCGGTGGGTGTCCAAGTCAATCGCCCGCTCGTCGCGTTGACCGTTGCGCCATGGGATTCACCAACGAACGCAAAGCTCAAAGGATGCTGTTCAGGGTCTTGCGCAGCGATGTCAAATTGGTGTGGTGTGTTCAGGTAGGCGGTGGGGGATGGGAGTCGTGTCACGACGGGGGCGAAATTCGGCGCAGTGACGTTGACCACAAAATCTTGTAGTGCGATCGAATCACCGGAAGTCGCGCGGACAATGACGGTGTGCTCGCCAACTTGGTTGATCGTTGGTCGCCAGGCG
The DNA here is from genome assembly GCF_020966635.1 of Stieleria sp. JC731. Lineage (NCBI taxonomy): Bacteria > Pseudomonadati > Planctomycetota > Planctomycetia > Pirellulales > Pirellulaceae > Stieleria > Stieleria sp. JC731. Next base: position 15,625 of record NZ_JAJKFQ010000006.1, read on the forward strand.
ACCAGACCCGTCGATGGATCGATCACCATGCCTTCGGGTGCGAGCGACAAGTCGTAGGCGACGTCGGCCTGCGAGATAGCGAAGGCGACCGAGGCATAGGTATAGGTCTGGCGTGCTTCGATGGTCGTCGACGCTTCGGTGACGAAGTGCAGCCCGGCGGCGACGGACGTATTGGTCGGGGCAAGAACGAAATCGTTTCCAGAATTGATTTCGTCGGTCCCCAGCGTGACCATGAGGCCGTCCACTTCGGCGGCATCGATCCAGCCTGCCGGCGTATCAACCAGCAGTTTATAGCTTCCCGAATTTAAACCCGACAGTGCGTAATTGCCGAAGCGATCCGACATGGCCATCGGCTCATCCTCGCCACGCTGGGCGTCACCGTCGAGGTCGGCATAGACTTTCCAGTAGCTGACCGCATCGCCGTTTACAGTCGCTAAGCGACCGCGTATTTGGCTTAGCGAAAGTTGTTCGATCGCCAAGTCATAGTCCGTGACACTCGCGGGGATCGACGCGACAATCGTTTCAGGCTCGACCGTTGCGGTGAATTCGGACGGAGTTGCATAACCGGCCACGGGTGTGACTTTGATCGGGTAATCACCGGGCAGCAGTCCCGCGAATTCGTACCGGCCTTCGGCATCGGTGGTCGTCTGCGGTTCATGCGGATCCGGGAACGCATTGCCATTGGTGTCGATGAACAAGTGCCAGTTTTCGAGCCAAGGCTCCTCCGCGACTCCCGTTTCGCTGCCATCGTCACGATCCCCGTCACCGTTGATGTCATCGAATACACGTCCGGTAATGCTGCCGCGCAGTTCAGGGAGGACTTCAAGGGTGAAGGACTGTTCGTCAGAACCGCCACGGCCGTCTTCGACAGCGATGACGAAGGTGTGGGAACCAGGTTCGGCCAGTCCATCGGGCGTGATCACCGGCGCCGCCAAGTTGGAGACCAGAAAACCATCGTTGTTGTTTCCGGACCGGTCACGCACCAAACGCGCGTCTTCATCTTCGAAGCGGTAGTCAAGTACCACGTTCGGGTCACCGTCGTAGTGACGCGAGAGGCCTTCTTTGATTTGCTCGGCAGTTCGAGCCGTGTCCCAAATGCGGAAGTTGTCGACGCGCCCACTGAAATCCCAGAACGCTCCGCCAATTTCCAGTTGCGTATTGACGTCGTAGACAAAACTTCCCGGCAGATCTCCCGAGACGATTGACTCACCATTGATCAAGAAGTTGAACGTTCGGTTGGCATCATCGACCGACAGCGCGACGTGGAACCAGCGTCCGATCTCAACATCGAAGGGCACACGGGATACAGCTTGTGACGTGGTGTCTTCCTGATCCAGGTAGAGTTCCAGCTCGCTGTTGAAGCGAACGCGAATATGAAATTGCTCGGTTTGGCTACTGCCGAAGCGGAACAGCGTTGCGGCGCCGTTGGAGGCCGTCAGATTTTCAAAGTTAAACCAGCCTTCAGCGGTGAGCGTCTTTAACGAAAGAGAGCTGTCTTCACCAACCGGCGTGATCAGATCGCCGAAGTTGACACCCGAAAAATTTGGGTTCGTTCCTTTCGGCGAAATGAAAGCGGCTCCATCGACGCGGCCGTCCCATTGGAGCAATCCGGTGACCGGATTGATTTCAGCTCCTTCGGGACCGGACAGGATTCGATAGCGAATCGCATCACGATCGTTGTCGATTGATTGAGCTTGATATCGAAAGGTTTCTCCCGCACCGATACGCTGCACGGGGGTGGAGGCGATCAGTGGTGGAGAATTTTCACGAGCGGGTTCGACTTCGATCTTGAATGATTGCGTTGCTACGCCGCCGCGTCCATCATCGGCCGCGAGCGTTACATCGTGCGTACCGACTTGGTCGGGCGACGCTGCCCACAGAAGTTCGCCGGTTTCATTGTTGATAATCAATCCGCCAGGACCGTCGACGATTGAATAATGGATGGCATCGTCGTCAGGATCAATCGCATCGGAATCGTAGCGATAGACTTCATTTGGATCAAAGCGGTTGTAGATCACGCTGGCCGTATTGTCCCCGGCGTTCGCGACGATCAAATCAAGGCGTCCGTCTTCGTCCGCGTCGGCGACCGTCAGACGTTCGGGACGTTCCCCGACTGAAATATTTTGGGGAGATGCAAATTGATTGTTCCCAAGTCCGTAGAGCACCGTGAGGGTGTCTGAATCGGGCAATGTGATGGCGATGTCAGGATTACCATCGCTGTTGAGTTCCAATACGCCCGCTTCTTCGGGGCGACTTTCAAGTTGGATATATATCGGCGCGGACACAGCGGCAGCGGCAATGTCATCCAAGATCATGAGTCGATTGCTATCCGGTAATGTGACAATCGCATCGATCGTTTGATTTCCGTTGGCGTCAGCCAAAGTCAGACGCCCAGGAATGTCACCCAACGCAATTTCGGTAGGCGTTGCTAGGATCTTGGAGCCGTCACTGATAAAGCGGAGCAAACCGTTGCGTTCGATATCCGACGCGACGAGGTCATCGTTGCCGTCGCCGTTAATGTCCATTGAGGCGAGGTCGTTGACCCGACCGGCCACCGCGACTTCCGTAGCAACATATCCGTCGGCCAAATTCCCACTAAAGACGCTGATGCTTTTTCCGGCCTGATTGGCGACAAAGATCTCGAGTTGGCCATCACCATCGAGATCTCCGACGGCGACCGCTTTCGGGGAACGCCCGGTTTGCAGGTCGGGAAGTCGCGTTAGGCCACCAAGATTATCACCTTGATAGATCTGCAGTCGATCCATCTGATCATTGACCGCTAAGACTTCCTCGTTCCCATCGCCATCCAGATCGACAGCGAGCATGTCAACGGTGTCATCCCGTCGCTGAGCGTAGACAGAAAAGGTGTAGCTGATTGAGTTTCCAATTCCTGCGCCGGCGTGAACGAAATCCAGATGACCATCACCGTCGAGATCCGCGAACGGATTCCTCGAAATCCCTGAGGGGACACTGCCGGATAGACCGACTTGCTGACCTGGTTTAAACGTTCCGTCACCGTTGCCAGGCCGGAAGACGAGCGGGCCAAAACCGTTGTTGCCCGTCTGAATGAGGTCAAGATTTCCGTCATCGTCGAAATCGATCAGCCACGAATCGCGACCACGCTGCTGAGCCCCGGGATGGGTTAAGTGCGTCAAGAATTGGAAATTACCAGTACCGTCGTTCAGAAAGACTCGCGGTCCGTAGCTTGTCACGGAGACCAAATCGATATCACCATCCGAATCGAGATCGCCCGCCGAAAAATCACCCGGCTCATAGAAGTTTCCAGCGATTGGAAGGCCTTCGTCGAATCCGGCAAGCTCACTGTGACGAGTGAAATCTCCCAATCCGTCACCAGCCATCACGACAACTTTTATCAGATTGTCACTGTCGGCGTCTCGCTCGGCGAATGCCAAATCAATGACTCCATCACCGGTGAAATCTGCGGCGGCGTAAGACTCTTGCCAGTTGGACACGTTGACACCTTGAGAAGCAGGCGGCAATGTGATCCGAAACGTCCTCGAGAACACACCAGGATTGGTTGGGTCGTTCAGGTGGACATCGATGTGAGTTTCCACTCCCGCTTTGGCAACAAAGTCCGGATACCCATCGCCATTAAAGTCTGAGATTAACGTTGATGAATATCCGTAGAAACTTGATTCCACCAGTTGCTCGTCGCTGACGGTAAAGGTTCCGTTTCCGTTAGCTAGCGCGACGTAGTAACGACTTCCATTCGTATTGGCTCGCGTGGCAACAATGTCATCGAAGCCATCGAGGTTAAAATCTGCGACCGATCCATAGCCACTCGGCACACTGATACCGACTGCGGGAACGGGGTCCGAGTAGGTGCCATCGCCAAGGGCGAGCGAGATCCGGTCATTGAAGGTGTCAATCAGGTCGATGTAGCCGTCGCCGTTGAAGTCGCCCGGTGTCGCGTCTTGTGCCCGTGTGCCCTGTACCCAAGGCAGACTTCGAGAGCTACCGAATTCGCCGGGACGGGTACCAAGTCGAATGCCAACTCCATCAAAGTCGCTGCTTTGAGTGAAGTAAGAAAAGTCCAACACGCCGTCGGAGTTATAATCGCCGAACATGCCTCCACGCGGTTTATAGACGGAGTCAAATCGGTCGACTTCGTCGAGCGTGGAAAAGTCCACCATCGCGTATTCATTGATCGTGAAATTCCCGCTGCCGTCATTGAAAGCGATTCTTGGTGAAACCTGAGAATTCTGGAAACCGAAACCGTCACCAAGAAACAGTTCTAGGTCGCCATCGCCATCGATATCGACGGGATCATCACTACCGGCGTAGTTGCCGACTCGATCAGAGAATCGGACTCCCGACTGTTGCGTGAAGTTGATGCCGTCACCCGATCCGATCAGCAATTCAAACCCGTTGTTCGTGTCGTCGTGTAACAGGTCAGCAATCCCATCACCATTGAAATCGCCACCGCGAATCCAATCGATCTGCTGAGCCAACGGGTAATTAAACTCAGTTGCCAGCGTGAAGTTGCCATTACCATCAGAGTGATAGATTTTGAGGTTGCCGAAATCGGTAAAGACGAAATCGAGATTGTCATCGCCGTTGAGATCCAGCACATCATAAGGTCGCGTTTGTAAGTTTAGGTCGAAACTGAACGACATCGGCCCAATGACAATCGGCGCGGCGAACGTTCCATCACCTTGTCCACGCAACCAAACGGCCTCGTATTGATATCCCCCTGCTAACGTGCCCAGCCGACCGATCAAATCAAGGTTACCGTCTTCGTCGATATCGGCAGCACGAAAGTCGCTAAGCGGCGAGCCCGCAAACCTCTGCTCGACCGCCGGCTGGAAGGTGCCATTGCCATTTCCCAAAATGGTAATCAGCCGAGGGTCCCGTTGGCGTTCGGCTGCGATGACATCCAATGCTCCGTCACCATTGAGGTCCCGAAGTAGCAAGTTGCGTACGTCGAAAGTACTCGTGCCATTGCTGTGACGATAGATTTCCACCGGTGCCGCGAAGTTGCCGTTTCCGTCGCCGACGAGGGCTGTGATGATCAGCTGATATTGTTGACTCGGTTCGCTCCGGATGTCGTAAGTTGACATGACGACGAAGTCCAAGTTCCCGTCACCATTGATGTCGCCCTGATCGATACCGCGAACTTCGTTGCTGTCGCTGGGGCCGACGTATTCCGGCAATCCGGCATCAATCGAGTATCCGACGTCAAACCATTGCCCGTCACTTGTCGGGAAGCCCGTTGCGTATTCGGTTGTCTCATCAAAGCGATCGTTATTCTCGCCAGCGTAGACGCCGATGGTTTGATCGGCCGCGTTGGCCGCTACGATCCGTGGACCTTGAAAACCACTGATGATCGCGGCGCCGGCTGGTGAGGCTCCAACGCCGACGGTTGTGATTTCAAACCCGCTTGAGGCGATCGCCTCCGTGACCGGCTTTGAAACAAAACTTGGAGGGCGATTTTGTAGTGACTCGACCACTTGCAAATCAAACGTTTGATCGACAAACAGACCGTACGGATCGGTCGCTCGAATCGTAAAGCGATTGTTGCCAAGTTCAGCCGTGGTTGATTGCCAAGTGATCTGGCCAGTCATATCGTCGATGATGACGTATTCACTTCCAGAGACCATCGAGTACGTCAACTCGTCTCCATCGGGATCACTGGCAGCCGCTTTATAGCGAAGGATGTCACCTGCACTGAGTTGCGCGATCGGTGTGGTGGTAAAGCGCTCGGGTGCCTGATTCAAATCCCCTAAGGTTTGAAGCCGGTATTCGAATTGGTCATCGCCCGGATTGGCAAAACGTAGTTCACGTGGCTGGGTCGATTGACCTGGCTGCAGCGCACCGTCGAAGTAGCCGGTCATGTTAATGTAGGGCCGGCCATCGGGCAGCAAACCGTCCGGACGCATGACGGCGGAATCCAGGTCGGTGAACTGATCCAAAACGACGATCAAATCGCCGACGACCGTTTGGTTGCCGCGGTTGGTAACGGTCAGTTCGCTGATCAACTGAGCGCCGTCTTCGGTGTAGCTGGTGCTGCCATACTCAGCGACGACACTGCCCGAGATATCTTCAAGCGATTGAACATCGACCAGTTGTGCGGCTCGCTGAACAGCCGAGGACGACGACGCGTAGACTTGCGAGGGTTCGCTCAGATTGGTTGCCAATTCGATATCGCGAATGACGACCGAGGAATTCGAATCGCCATCGTTGTTGATCAGCCGAGCCGTTAATCGCACGGTGCTGCCGGCTTCAAGATGGGCGAGGTTGACCGTCAGCTCGTATGGGTCACCCGATTCGCTTGGCGGCATCAATGTTGCCGCGGTACCGATCGACGATACTGTCCCTTCGGACCAGTTGAATGTTGATGTCCGTCCTGGCGCGTACGGCTGTGTGATAAGGTTGCCGTTTTCATCGGACAACGAAATTTCAAATGCGTCGCGCAGCCTTCCCGAAGACGTTTGGTCGAACTGAGGTGCATCGAACAGAACACGCAAACCGTCGGACTGTTCTGAAAGAGTCATCTCGGCGGTGATTTCGGTGCGCAGTGAGTCACCTTCGTTTAGCTGCGCCGAACAGCCTAGCGCCGTGACGTTGCCTTGGCTTCCGGTGATCGAATCGCTAGTGGTAAGCGCAAAGTTGGGTTCGAATCCCAGCCCCGCCAAATAATTCAGAACGTAAAGAGCGTCTCGCGGAGTCGCCTTTTGATCGCAGTTGACATCGTAGAACGGTCGTTCGCTATCGACGGGAACTTCGGTAACCAAGTCGCCGGTGATCGGATCGCTGTAATCGTTCCGGGCCAATTCGTTGATCACGAACAAGGCATCTAGCGGCGAAGCATGACCACTTCGATTGACGTCGGGGGTGAACAGCACGTTGTGCCAGACAGCAGCAGCCAACATCTGTCGCGATTCAAGCTGCTCCATACGTGAACGACGCGTCCGAGTTTTCTTCTTACGTCGCGAGAATGCTTTCGGTGACTTTGAATCGGAAAGCGATTGCGAACCAGAATCCGAGCGGAATCGACGCCGTAATTTCATCGGTGGGGCCGTGAGCGCGAGAGCTGAATCTGACCGCTCGTCATTCGGCTGGGGCTTGCTTGGCGGCCAAGAAAATTGACACGGACATATCGGCCCATGAAGCACCGAACCGAACCCTATCCGTGCCTTCTTCTGATTGGTTTGGGATGCCCAATCAGGAGGGTAGCCTAGATGTGCAAAAATGCGCTGTCAAGCAGTTTACTATCATTGGCCAGGATCCGGTTTTACCAGCGATTCACGGGGCCAAATGTCGATGCCGATGATGTTCGGTTCGAACAGACGGTTCGAATCAGAAGGTGCGGTCGATAGAGAAGTAAGCGATTTCGCTGAGGCAACGTTTCGCGTCACCGTTAGGTAATTGATCCAGCCCTTTGAGGGCCTGGTCGCGGAAATTCGCGGCAACGCTTGCGGTGTAGCTCTTCGCGTCCGAACGATCCAGATAGGGGCGGATCTTGTCGAATCGCGAGTCCGCTTCGCCGCTTAGGATCGCAAGGATCACTTGTTTGTCTTTGGGGCTTGCCGTTTCCAAGAGCCGGATGATTGGCAGTGTTAGCTTGCCTTGTTGCAAATCGGTGCCGAGCGTTTTGCCGATCGCACTGTCGTCACCCCAAAGGTCCAAGTAGTCATCGGCGATTTGGAACGCGATCCCCAAGTTGTCGCCGTAGGCGGCGATTGCTTCGATTTGCTCGTCATCACAGCCTGCTTCGGCAGCCGCGAGGGAGCAGGCCACGCGGCAAAGTTCTGCCGTCTTTCCGCGGATCATTGCGAAGTAGGTCGGTTCGTCAAGGTCCAACCAATCGCGGTGCAACACCTGACGCAGTTCGCCTTCGCAAACCAAGCGTGCAGCTTCGCCGACCCATTGGCAGGTTCGCGTGTTGTCCAAGGTTGCCGACAGTCGAAAGCTTTGGGCAAACAGGTAATCACCTAGCAGAATGCTGGTGTGGTTATTCCATTTCGCGTTAACGGTTTCGACATGGCGTCGGGTCAACGCGTCATCCAAAACGTCATCGTGAACCAGAGTAGCCGTATGCACCATTTCCAAAACGGTCGCGATGACCACATTGTTATCGGTGGCTTTGCCGAGTGCGTCTGCGATTAGCAAATGGATCGCAGGACGCAATCGTTTGCCGCCCAAGTTGACACCATGTCGCAGCAGGGCCGCGACATCTTCAAACGGGCTTTGAAGTTCCTGTCGCAGCAGCTTTTCGACGCCTGCAAGCGGTTTGACGATCGGTCCGTAAAGTCGCTCGAGTATGTTCCCGGCTGCAGCAGGTCCGGGTTTGCCGAAGTTGCGTTCGACATCGGCAGTGTTGTCGCGATTCATTTGCACGTCGCCACCAATTTCGACCTCGGCGGAGGGCGATCGTTTGTCAAACGTATTGGAAGCGTCCATATCTTTCGGCGTTGGTGCAAGGAAAATACTGCCGTGTCATACCTTCTATGCGGTAGCAACCGCAATCCGGGGGCGGGCACAACGAATTTGGTGTCGGATCTTTGGTCGGTGGTTTGAGTCCAAAAACACGGTCGCGGAATTTTAAGTCAATTGAACGATCAGGAATCTCCGCGGTCGTAGTCACCGGACGCGCCACCTGATTTGTGCAACAACTGAACTTGATGGATTGCGATTCCACGTTCGACACTTTTGAGCATGTCATAAACTGTCAAAGCGGCGACGCTGGCCCCGGTCATCGCTTCCATTTCGATTCCAGTTTTCCCGGTGGTTTGGCAAGTCACGCTGCACTGCAACGTGTTTGCCCCAGGGGCAGTTTCTTGCCAACTGAAATCGACGTCAACCGACTCAATCGGAATCGTGTGGCAGAGCGGGATTAAATGGGCGGTCCATTTGGTGGCGTTGATCGCCGCCAGACGGGCGACGGCTAGCACATCACCTTTTTTGCCGCGGCCGGATCGAACGGTTTCGGCGGCAACATTTGACATGGACACGCTGGCAACAGCCGTCGCCTTTCGACGCGTGTTTGCTTTGCCGGAAACGTCGACCATGCGAGCGTTCCCATCGGCATCAAAATGGTTTGAAGCCACGGTGTGAGTCGATCAATGCGAGAGCACAAATAAAAAACGCCACGCATTTGCGGGAAATGCGTGGCGTCTTTTTACGGTCGGTGGCAGGCGAATCAAGTGGCGTTTAGTCGCTGACTTGATGCTTACACCAATTCTTTCTTCGCTCCGACGAGGGTTCGCAAGCGTTCTGCCAACAAGTGGGCGTCGAACGGCTTTTTGAACGTCTCGTTGATGCTGCTTCGGTCGAAGCTCATCGGTTGTCCATCATCGGGCAACAGGGCAATCAAGATTACATCGGTAAAATCTGCATTCTTGCGAAGGTTTTGGCAGATTTGAACTGCTTCGATCTTTCCGATCGAGAAGTCCACGATGATGCAATCTGGGGTGAAACTCTCAGCCTGGATGCCGGCTTCGAATCCGCTGGCTGCAACAGCAACCTTGAAGGATTTTTCGGGTGGCAATTCACGCTTAAGATTTTCGATCAAAACTTGGTCCTGGGCGACGATCAGGCACTTGGCCATCGCTTCGTCCTCCAGGTCACCCAATGGCATGCCGTGCTCCTTAAGGAACTTGATCAGGTATTCACGAGGAATACGACGATCTTGTGATCCTGGGATTCGGTAGCCTTTCAAACGCCCCGAATCGAACCATTTTGAAACGGTTCGGGGTGCGACTTTGCAAATCTTGGCGACCTGTCCAGTCGTAAAGACCTTCATATCAGGCTCTCCATAACGCCTCGTTGATTATTCCCTCGAACAATGGTGCGTCGGTACCCAATGTTCTCATGGCCTTGATCAATCGGCTACTTAAACGGCCTCTCGGGGTTGGCTTCCTTTACCGCGGTCCTGAACGCGAAAAAGGTCGTTAGCCTCGATGATGCGAATGTCTAAGCTTGTAACCGAAAGCTGGGTCAGGCCACCCGGCTCACATCCTGTGACGCTTGCCGAACGGGATCACTTGCTAGGTTTCAAACGTTCTCGATCGAACGACGATCCGATCGGTGGTTGGAGAGAAACGTGGCGTCAGGCGACCAACGCCCAACGTTCCGGCTGGAAAACTTCAAAACATGACAATGGGTGAGTCGTCATGTTAATCGTTCGGCAGGAACGTTCGGCTATAGTCGCCATGCGCCCTCGAAATATTGCGGACTGTTGTCCACGCCAGTTCGATTGCTGGCCCAGAATCCCCCCTGGGTTGGATCTCGATTCGACTGCCACCAGCCCTGCTCAGCTCCGGACACCGAGGTGCTTTGGAGTAAGAGAACTCAGTCAAAATTTCTTGATCCGAGACTTAGTGTCGAGCAAAACCACCCCAATTCTTTAGGGCGTTTAGAAGGGAACAAGCACCACGACCACTGTGACCGTCATTGACCCGATCAATCCGGATCTCAGGAATCAACCGGACAGAGCAAAACTCCCGTGTTTCTGACATTTTTGACCTCGTAATGCGCGTTCGCGAAACACACCCGGTCTCGAAATCAAAGAAAAAAAAACTTTTCATAAAGTCCGTTTTGTCAGGTGATCGGCCTGGACATGCCTCGTGAACCCCCCGATTTCAGCGGTCAAATTGCTCGATTTGTGCTCGTTTTTTTTCTTGAACTCAACCTCCGCCGCGCTACGGGGAATCCGCCAGACCGCTGACCGACAGCCAAGCTGCCAAAATGTTCGCCCTTGCCAGCGATCCTCCGTCCTGTAATTCATGTTGCGACGAAGTCCGAGAACGGACCGCGCCACTGGATCGAAAGACGTTTCTGTTACGCAATCCGTCGGAGCACCAGTTCGCAACGCCTGAGTCTCCGACAAGACCGAAGTGGATCAACCAAAGTGTTTGCGCCGTAGGGCAACGCACTTTGGAAAAGCATGTTTCTGCGAATGCGATTCGTGCGAACGTGACATCGAGTCGCTGCTGAACCACAAGAATGCTCGGCAAGGCCACGATGCAGTTGGACCGATCGGGTGCCGCTACTTTTGAGATGAATTGGACTGTCTTACAATGGGCTTCGCTTTCTTGAGCCGTGACCGAGAGCACAAGACATTCGCGGTTCACGTTAGCTAGCTCATTAGATGTGATGCGTCCCATCGAGTCGACGCGGTGAAACCGCTCGTGTGATACGGTGATCTCTTTTGGGTATCGATGACATTGTCGTCTGGACTGAATTCCATAGCCTCGAGCCAACGTAGTTGCTGAATGAATACTGACGCGCGCCAGTTTTTCGAAAACGCGATCAACACGCCAAGTCCGTCCGGGTATGAGGAACGCATTCAGAAACTTGTCAGAGAATACGTTCAGCCGCATGCTGATGAAGTTCGTGTTGATATCCATGGCAATCTGATCGCCTCGTGCGGTGACACGTCTGGTCCTCGCCTGATGTATGCAGGGCATTGCGACCAAATCGGGATGCTGATTTCTCACATCGATGAGAACGGCTACGTCTACGCTCAGACCATTGGTGGCTGGGACCCGCAGCAGCTGATCGGCCAGGCGATGACGATCTGGGGTGACGACGGTCCGGTCCCGGCATTGATCAGTCGCAAACCGATCCACCTCCTTAACGACCAAGAACGAAAGAAGGTTGTCGGGTTGGATGAAATGTGGTTGGACGTGGGGGCTGCCGACGAAGACCAGGCTCGGCAGTCCATTCGCATCGGTGACCCGGTGACGTTGGACCTGCGAATGCGTCCTTTAATGAACGACATCGTTTGTGGACCGGGGATGGACAACAAGACCGGGATGTGGACGGTGATCGAAGCCCTTCGCCGGGCAAAGGAATCGGTGAGAGGAAAGCTGAAGTGCCACCTACACAGCGTTTCCACAGTTCAGGAAGAGATCGGGCTGCGTGGGGCAAAGACCGCTGCCGGAAGTATCAATCCGTCTGTCGCGATCGCAGTCGACGTGACTCACGCGTCCGATTGCCCAACAATCGACAAGAATAAACAAGGCAACATCCGGTTGGGTGGCGGGCCGGTCATCTTCCGCGGTCCCAATATCAATCCCGCCGTCGCTCAGCGTTTGATCACTTTGGCCGAAAGGCATGACATCCCTTACCAGCTTGCCGCGATCGGTCGTGCGACTCCAAACGATGCCAATGTCCTGCAATTGCATGGCGGCGGTGTCGCAACCGGATTGGTTGCGATTCCAAACCGTTACATGCATTCGGCGGTCGAAGCGATTTCGATGACTGACATTGATCATGTTGCAGATCTTCTGGCTCGATTCGCCGAAGAATTAAAGCCCGAGGACGACTTCACGCCCGGTTGCTCGGTGGCTTAATGGCTTGGAAACGAAAAGCCTCGGCGCCGAAGCGTAAAACTGCGTCGAACAAGACCGCTCAACGGCCGGAATCTCGGTCCATCGGTTCGGTCTCAAGTTCGATCAAGCCTCGTGATCCGCAATACTTGGGAACACTGGCAGGCGAGGTTGCGCTGCGAAAGTTCGCGCCCAGCGAGCATCAGCGACTGCGACGGTTGATCCATGAGCAAATCTTGGTGACCAGTCGTAGCATGGATGGTCCCAATTTCACGAAGGTGTCATCCGACGATCTGTCTCGGATGATTCACCTTTACGATGATCTATTCTTCGACGGGAAAATTTTGCGTGCCGCATCTGCCGAAGGCTTGTCGTTTCACCTGTCTTCGCGGATGACTAGCGTTGGTGGGAAGCTGGTGACGCAGTATCCCAATGGGTACGCATCGGGCGCTCGCAAATTCGAGCTGGTGCTATCGAGTACCCTGCTGTTTCAGACTTTTGAAGATGTGTCACGTCCGATCGAAGTCGCCGGATGTTTGTGCCGCAATCGACTGGAAGCAATGCAAAGGGTTGCTGAGCATGAATTCGTCCACCTGACCGAGATGCTCATTTGGAACGACGGAAATTGTAACGAAGCGCGTTTTCAGTCGATCGCGGGGCGGTACTTCGGGCATACCGACTACCAACATAACTTGATCACTCAGCGCGAACGTGCGGCAATCAAGTTCAACATTCGCGTCGGCGACAACGTTTACTTCCTGCACGACGGTCACCGAATCAACGGAAAGGTCAATCGAATCACCCGACGCGCGACCGTCTTGGTTCCCAATTCCAAGGGGCAGCGTTTCAGCGATGGGAATCACTACGTCAAGTACTACGTTCCGCTTGAAAAGCTTAAGAAAGCCTAAGCTCGCTCAAACGATCGATCGCGAATTGAAGCTCTCCATCGATCGAAACCGTTCCCAATGATTCTTGCGAATGAGCCATCAAGCGATCGATGTTGTCAGCGTGCCGTGTCGGGGATGTGGCTGACGATCCTGTGATCAACCGAGCGTTCAATTGTCGGTTGATATTTGTATTCATTTCGCTGGCTAGCTCTTGCGACCGAAGCCGCGAAGTTGTGCCATGTTGGTCGACAAAAGTTTCATGAGACAGCCTGATTAAAGGCAGTGCATTCGCGGCCAGTGTATTCCCAGGCAGTGCTTTGGGTGGTGTGCCAGTCAAAGAATGCTTTGTGGACTGCCCCGTTGTTCCCGATGCGGTGTCAGGAATCAGCGATTGAGTGCCTGAGGTTGTTTGAACTTGTACGCCTGCGGCGGCGATGGCAACGGTTTGCAGTGTGCTCAGCGTACCCAGCGAGTCGCTGCCTGCGGCGGTCCCGATTACTCCGTCTACAAGTAAGCTTCGGAGCTGTGACGAGGTTAGATTTGGGTTCGCCGAAAGCGTCAATGCGGCGACAGCAGAAACATGGGGAGTCGCCATGCTGGTACCGCTCAGCGTTCCGTATCGTCCATCAATGTACGTGCTATAGATCCCGACGCCGGGGGCATCAATCTGGATCGCACCGCTATTTCCGACGGTATTGCTAAATGATGCCAGTTCGGCATTTGAGTCAAATGCTCCGACGGAAAGGACGCTGTCGATTGCCGCGCTGTACTGGGCCGGATAGCCTGGGACGCTAGAAGAGTCGTTTCCAGCCGCAGCGATGACCAGCGATCCGAGCGAAGTGGCGTATTCGACCGCAGCCGCGATTCTTGCACTGGCGTTTCCGCCGAGACTGAGGTTGATGATCTGCGCACCGATGTCGGCAGCGTATCGGATTCCTGCGGCAACGCTGGAGTCACTGCCTCGCCCTGAATCATCCAGCACCCGAATGGGGATCACCTTCGCATCGGGAGCGACCCCCGTCGCACCAACATCGTTGTTGGACGCCGCGATGGTTCCGGCGACATGCGTTCCATGACCGTTCCCGTCGTCCGCGTATGAGTCAAGGTCGACGAAGTCATAGCCGGAAACGTCATCAACGTAGCCGTTTTGGTCATCATCAATGCCGTTGCCGGGGATTTCGCCCGGGTTGACGAACAAGCTATTGATCAGATCTGGGTGGTCGAGATCAATTCCTGTATCGATGACCGCAACCGTCACCCCTTGTCCGGTGTATCCAGCAGACCACGCTTCGGGAGCACCGATCGCATTGAGGTTCCAGTCTCGCGTTGATCCAAAGTAGTCGACTTCGGAAAGACGTTGTGGAGTCGTCGGGTAAGACGGTGACGGGGAAGATGGTGTTGATGACTCGCTTGTCGGCTCAGAGCTGGTAGGTTGACTTGGCGTCGAAGTTGAAGGTTGGTTTAGTGGATGAGCTTCCAGTGAAATCTGATACGAGGTCGCGTACGCTGACTTTGCAGAAATGGCAAGGTAATAAGTTCCCGATCTGAGCTTGCCCTTGATCGATTCGACGACAGTTCCACTGCCTTTCGAAGATGCAAGCATTTTGCCGCTGCGATTGATTAGATACAGGTCTGCATCACGGTTGAGTTCGTCCAGGGTGAACGAGACTTTCGAGTTCTCACTGACATCAAAGCGAACGATGTCCAGGCGGTCGTATCTGCCTAAGCTTCCTAGGCGTGTGACTTGGCCGTCGATCGTTCCCAGGTTTGCGGCGGTGGCACGGGTGCTACCGGCAGCATCGGCAGTTGAGTAGTCACCGCTTTCGGATATCGCGGTCGTGCCCAGTACCGGCGTTATTGCAAACGCAGCAGTGTCGCTTGCCAGCAACTGACGACCTTCGAGTGACTCGATTCGTAAAGGTCGCTTCTGTGAACTGCGGTGTCGATCAGAAAAGCGTAACCGGTGGACCATGATGAGCTCAAACCGAAACGTGGGCACAGCCGAATCATTCGGACAGGACAGTTGGTTGATCCTGTCAAAAGGGTTGGCCCGAGTCACGATCAATCTGCGCCGAAATGTTGGATGCTTTTGACGGCAAATCAGCAGACTTCGTCGTTGCTCATCAAGAAGGTGGTGCTATCGTTTTACCCCTAAGGGGCTGTTCGAATGTTGACCTTGTAGTCACCACGGTTGTTTGCGAGATCGCCCAGTTCATCGTTGATTCTGAATAGCAACCAGCAGTGCTCTTCGATACGCAATTGCGTCTGTGAACCGACGGCGACGACCGTTAGTGGAGAAGCCAGCGGCGTGTCTTTGGTGACGTTTGGTAGGACACACATCAGCAACTGTCCCAGCGGTCGGTCATTGGCATAGTGAATCGTCACACCTTCGGGTTCGCTTATCCAAGGCTTGGGTGTTTGGTTCACACTGCAGCGTCCGCTGCCGCTGACCACCAATACGGTTCCGGGTTTGAATCGGACCTTGCTCGATTGCCAGCCTTGATCGGCAGCCACTGACAACTGCAGGTCGTCGTCGTGATAGATTGGATCACTAACAGAGATGTCGATCTTCTCACGCGACCAATCAAAACCATAATCAGCCGTTTCCGTTAGCATCCTCCAGCGAGCATTCAGGATCGGCCACTGGGACGCCAACGCTTTGCGGAATGACTGGGTGAACGATTCGTTGGTATCACTGCCTTGGCGGGCAGCTTTCAGCCAAACGGTTTCATACTCGGGGTAGTGTTTCAGCAGCGATCCCAGTAACCAACACCAACCGTAGGATTCGACATCTCCATCCAGGCGATTGGGTAACCGCAGCACTGACGACAGGTTGGGGATCTTGGCTTCTTCGCGTGCTTGCGACAACAGTTTGAATCGACCCCAGTAGGGGACTTCGTTCTTGGAACTCGGTACCGTTCCCACTTCGATGGCGTCATTTTGGCCGCGGTGAACGCTTAGTAGTTCTGCGACACCTTCAGAAAACCAACTGGGGCCCGTCCCACCGAATTGATCAATCACCAACGCATGGACGCCTTCGTGCAGCAGTAAATGCCGGGTATAGTATTGGCTCGGTTGAGCACGAACCCAGATGATTCCCGGCATCGCATAGCCGTACTGAAATTGCAACGACTCTGGTAGGTCTCCGGATGCTCGAAATCGGTCTGGTTGATCCATCACATAGGCACGAACATGCCATTGGTCCAACGTGCCTTCGGGAAGTCGCAGTAGCCGTTCCCACTGGGCGATCGCGGCATCAAATGACCGAACGAGGTCCAGCATCGATTCGGTGGACCCGGTATCGGTTTGCAATGTGATATGTTGGCCGCGATGTGTGCTGTAGTTTTGAGCTGTGCATCGTTGGAGCCAGTCGGAAGCAAAGCTCAGCCATCCGAAAACGCAGATCGTAACAATTAACCGGCAGAACACAGTCCGAAGGGGCGACATCGAATATGGGTACGCGTCATTCATCCCTTCATTGTAGACCACAGTTGGATCGTCGGCGATTCATGCGTTCGGCTGCCCTCGCGTCAACCGCTGGTCTTTCTGCAGGCCTGATGGGTGGCTGCGTCTCACGCGCCGAATCGGATGTCGTGTTGTACTGTGCCCTCGATGAAGTCTTTGCCCGCCCCATCCTGGCGTCCTTCGAACGCAGTACAAACAACGAAATCGGTGTGGTCGGCAAGTTCGATGTCGAATCGACCAAGACCGTCGGCCTCGTCAATCAAATCATTGCCGAGCAGCAAACGCCGGTTTGCGATGTGTTTTGGAACAACGAAATCATGCACACCGTCCGGCTACAGAAACAGGGGCTACTGCAACCGCGTTCCTGGAGCGTTGCCTCAGGTTGGCCAGATGACATGATCGCGAGTGACGGGACCTGGTGTGGTTTTGCAGCTCGGGCTCGTGTGTTGCTGATCAACACCGATCTGATCGACGATCCTGAAAAGTATCCCAGCAGTGTTGCTGAGCTTACCGATCCAAAATGGAAAGACAAATGCGCGATGGCAAGGCCGTTGTTTGGGACCACCGCAACCCATTTTGCGGTCCTGCGAGAAAAGAATGGTCACGACGAGACGATCAAACTGTTGAACGACATTCACAGCAATGCGGTTGTCTTGTCAGGTAACAAACAGGTCGCCCAAGCCGTTGCGTCAGGGCAGGTGGCTTGGGGCCTAACAGACACCGATGATGCCATCATCGAAAAGGATCACTTTCAAAAGGTTGAAATCGTCTTTCCCGATCAAGAAGTCGAGCAAGCTGGGACGCTTCGAATTCCGAACACATTGGCCGTGCTGAAGGCTGCACCGCATCCGATCGCGTCGTCACAGTTCGCAGACTTTATCGTCAGTGCGGCGATCGAAGACCGCTTGGCGATGGGAGATAGCAGTCAGTTGCCGATCAGCCGCGACAGTGAATTCACACCGCGTGTGATGCCCAAAGATCCGGTTCGTTGGATGAAGGTCGATTTCGAAGCTGCCGCCGAGGGCTGGGAGTCTTGGGCGAAAGAACTGATGCAGATTTTCAACGACTAGTTTTTCGGTGCTGGCATCACGGCGGAGTATTGGGTGCTGACATCACGACGGAGCGTGATGGGTACTATTGGGTGCTGACAAAGTACCCATCACGCTCCGCCGTGATGCCTGCACATTTACAAACCCATCACGCTCCGACGTGATGCCAAGCTCAAAACTCTCCACACCTCCAACTACTGATGCAAAGTCATTTGCAGAATGTTCGTAACGATTTTCGCGGCGTCTTCGGTTTTATAGCCAGGACATTGAACACTGTTTTGGCTTTCCAGTGCACACGATAGATCAAGGGGCGAGAACACAACTGCGACAAAGCCTTCGACTTCCGCGTATTCCAAAACCGGTGGTCCGGTCTGTTTGCGAATCTGCTGACCTGTATCGCCGCGGGTAGCGTTGCTACGGCCCGGTCGGCGGATCGTGACGGAGCGAATGTCGTATCCCAAGTATTCTCGCGTCAGCATCGGGTGATCTGCCGGCATGGTGGCAAGCTTGGTGTCGCCGAGCACTTTATTAATCTCGGTCCTGAACGAAGCTGCAAACGCTTCGTCACCACAGATCGCTGTGCCCAGAATCACTCCACCGCGTTCGACAAACTGCCGGAGTGCCGTTTGCTGTTCCGATTGCAGCGTAAATTCGCGACGCCCATGAATCCAAAGCAGATCGACATTGGCTAGATCCAGAGGATCAAAGCTGACTTCAGAATCGGGGACCGACACATCGACTTGGGCTTGATTGCGGATAATGGTTGCGACATTCGGCAACGCTCGCCGCGCGTCGGCTCCACCGGCGCCAATTGCCAGGCTGGCGATCCGTGTCGAACCTCGCGCGGATTCTGAGAGTGATGTCGACTGCAAAACAATCTGCGAGTCCAGTTTGTCTTTTAGTTCGCGACCGGTGGCATAGGCAACGATGTTTTGCCCGATCCGAACCGAGTTGTCGATCTGGCGACGAAGCGGATTCTGTGGGTCACCGCGGGTGAACAGTTTGTCGGACAGCTCCCAGCGACAAGTGAGGCTTTGCGGAACATAGAACACGGCGGTCCGGCAGCATGCTTGGACCCCATAGACCCAGAACCCGGTTGGCATCGCATCGATGTCGACTTGTCGTTCGGCGCTGAATACTGGGTGCGTTGTCGGAAGCCGTTCCAGTGGTGCGTTTGGGTACCAACGGGCACAGAGGTTCGCGACACTGTTTTGAAAGTTCGCCGCGTTGCCGCAGCCGGCATCTCCGCTTGCGTCAAACAAGATCGTGCCGCCTTGGTCGACATAGTCCTTTAGAAGATCCTTTTGCGGATCGCTAAGCTGCAATGTGTCCTTGCCACTAATTATCAAGACCGGTGTTTGCAAAAGGTCGATCACGGTCGCGTCTTTCATTCGTACCGATTGCCAGGTGAGGTCACGCCCCCAGGCACGTTCGACATGGCGGACCAACTGGCGAAGCGAGTCCGGATGGGGTTGCCACTGTTGACGGTTATCTTCTTGATAATCCAGTTGGCCGGCGATGACTTGTCGTTTGCCTTTCGAAAGGAACAGCAGTGAAAATGAAGTCGCGACGGCTTGGGGTTCCCAATCACCGCCAGACCAAAAGCCCTGAAAGCCATCTTGGATCGAGATGAGCTTCTCGGCACCTTCGCGATACCAATCGTGCCCACCAAAAAATCGTCGCCCAGACAGTCGGCCTGTCCTTTCGATCGCGTAGAGGTAATAGAAATAGGTGGATGCATGACCGTTGGGGTTGTCTTCGACGATGAATCGTCGTGCCAACCATTCCAGTCCCTTTTGGATCGGGTCTGCCTCGTCATTGCCGCCTCCGCAGCACTGGATGCGACCGTCTTCGATTGACGAACTGTTCTCTCCCAGCCGACCTTGCGCAATAACCAAGGACGCGATTCCTGCGCATGTCATACTGCCGGTGGAACCGCCACCGCTATAGCTCCATCCACCGTCTAGGTTTTGCAATTGTTTCCAGTACTCAATCGCAAGACGAAAAACGGCGGGGTCAACTTGAACGCCGTGATCTTGTGCCGCACCGAGCGCCAGGATGGCGAACTGCGAATTGGATGGGTCGCCACGTGAGACTCCCTTGCCGCCATAGCCCCAAGATCCGTTTGGCTTTTGCCCTTTGACCAGCTTCGAGACGTTATTGCGAATCCGAGGCAAATCGCTCGCCGAGCCATATTGGCAGTACACCAAGGTTTGTAGGGCGACAGAATAGGTTTGATCCGTTTCGTTGGCACGCAAGTATTTCATCGCGTTCAACATCGCCGGATCTTCTCGCGAGACGCCCGCGTTCAAAAGTGACAGCGTGCATAGGGCGCTCAGTCCACACGAGTAGCCTGGGTACTCTTCCCAGCCACCACCTTCGGTTTGGATGCCTCTTAGATACGCCACGCCTCGGTCGATCGCACGTCCCACCGATGCGGCGTCGATAGCCGCATGTGTTTGTTTGGGCAGGATGCACGAAACAACAAGGATTGCGAAGCTGGCGAGTTTTTGTGTCTGGTACATCGCAGGATCTGTTGTGAGCCTTTTCAGGTCCATGATATCGTCATTGGCGGCAAGGCAAAAACGTGGCTTACCGGCTGGCTGCCCAAGGTTTTGGTTGCGTGTGCTTTCGGTTGCCCGGTGGAGCGGCGGTTGTCATCGGGGTAAATTGCACTACATCATTGCCCGGCGGGTTCACATCGCCAAGCGTTACATGTTTCCAACACAACCTTAAAGAGTTCGCTGCTAATCGTGAACGCGTCTCCTCCACCACCTCCACCGTCGGGCAAATCAGGAAAACCTTCGTCTGGGGGTTCGGGTCGAAACCTTGGTGATGTGCTGCGCGAATTTGCCGATCATCAAAGTACGATTCGTTCGGAGCTTTCCAAGGTCATTGTTGGCCAAGCAGATACCATTGAACAGCTGCTGGCGTCGATCTATACCCGAGGGCATTGTTTGCTCGAAGGGGTTCCCGGTCTGGCGAAAACGTTGATCGTGAGCACCTTGGCAAACATTCTGGATGTCTCGTTTAAACGGATTCAGTTTACGCCCGACTTGATGCCGTCGGATATCACTGGCACACAGGTGCTGGAGGAAGACGAGTCTGGCAAGCGGCAGTTCCGATTTGTTGAGGGGCCGATCTTTACCAACATTTTGCTCGCCGATGAGATCAACCGGACGCCGCCGAAAACTCAAGCGGCACTGCTCGAAGCGATGCAGGAAAAGCAGGTTACTGTCGGGCGAGAAACGTATCAGCTGCCCAAGCCGTTTTATACGATCGCCACACAGAACCCGATCGAACAAGAAGGCACTTATCCGTTGCCAGAAGCTCAGCTTGACCGTTTCATGTTCAATATCAAGCTGGACTATCCTTCGGCATCGGAAGAAGAACAGATTCTGACGGCGACCACACGAGGTGAGACACCGACAGTCAACAAGGTCTTGTCCGCGCGTGCCATTTTGAATGTGCAGCAGTTGGTCACAAGTGTCGCCGTTAATCCCTTTGTGATTAAGTATGTGACATCTTTGGTTCGTGCCACACGGCCGTCTGATCCGAGTGCTCCATCCTATGTACGAGAATTAGTCGATTTTGGCGCCGGGCCTCGAGCCGGCCAGAACCTAATCGCAGGGGCCAAAGCGATCGCGGCAATGGAAGGACGGTTCAGCGTCGATGTCGCTGACGTTCGACGAATCGCATTGCCTGTGCTTCGCCACCGTTTGGGAACAAACTTTCAAGCGACCGCCGAAGGCATGGATAGTGACTCGGTGGTTCGGCGATTGTTGGATGACATCCAGCCACCTCAACCTGAAAAGTTGGCTAAATGAGTTCGCCTCTATCACCCGAGGCACTGCAGCAGATCAAACGTTTGGATCTGCGCGCGCGGATGGTGGTGCGTGGCTTTCTGCAAGGGCTTCATAGTAGCCCCTTCCAGGGCTTTTCGGTCCAGTTCAGCGAGCACCGGCGGTACAACCGCGGCGACGATCCGAAGCTGATCGATTGGCTGGTCTTTGCGAAGACCGACAAGTATTTCATCAAACGGTTCGAAGCAGAGACCAATTTGGTCGGCTACTTAGTGATCGACCTTTCGTCATCAATGGGGTTCACCGAAAGCCAAACGATGACGAAGTTTGAGTACGTCACTTGTTTGGCTGCTGCCCTGACGTACCTGATGCTGATGCAGCAGGATCCCGTCGGGTTGATCACGTTTGACGAAAAGCTTCATGCGTCGTTGCCGGCGCGTTCAAGACGCGGTCACCTCGGTGATGTCATCGCCCAGCTATCAAAGTTGCAACCGAAAGGTTCGACGGATGTTCCCACATCGCTAACGCAAGTTGCTGCGATGTTGAAACAGCATTCGCTAGTCATGTTGTTTAGCGACCTTTGGCCGGCGGATGATGACAGCATTGACTGGAAATCGCAAATCGACGAGACGATTTCTGCGCTGGCACGATTAAGGCACGCCGGTCACGACGTGATCGTCTTTCACGTTCTTGATGCCGCTGAGGTTGAGTTCCCGTACGACGGTCCGGTGCAATTTACGGATTCAGAATCCGGTCAGTCCGTCAGTGTCGATGCGACGGGGTTCCGTGACGACTACCTTGCTGCCGTGCAGGAATTCCGCGATGCGTACCGCGATGGCTGTAATAAATTGCAAATCGACTACGTTCCGCTGGACACCAGCATGCCATTTGACACCGCTCTGACCGAATATTTGACGCAACGTCAGGGGCGGTTTTAGGAACGCACCATCGCTATTTGGCGAGGCGAATTCCGTTGCCATGCCATAGGACGTCTAGGTCGTCTTCGGTCCATATTTCTAAACCTCGCGATGGGTCGCCGATCAAGATTCCTGAGCCTCCGCGGGGGTCTCGCCCAAGTGCGACCACGCTGTGCCCCATTCCTGGGATCCAGCCCCATTGATCAGCATAGCGCCGGTCATCGACTCCATACGGAAGTTCCACAGCCAGCAGCACAGGCCATTGATTGCGTGACAATAAACCATCCAAGTCCACATCGACGATCTCGACATCACGTCCGTTTTCTTCGGCGATCAGTTTGATCCCACGATAGAGACCCAGTGTTGGCGTTCCCTCGGAATCCGTCAGGCATAGTGGCACCATCTCGGCTTCGGACACGGCGATTTGTTCGGCGCTGAGCAGCGTTGCCGCTGCGGCAGGACTGCAGTTCGCCCAGGACGTCTGCAATGCAACGCCGTTTTTCCATTCGTTTCCACCCTCGATTGGCGGTCGAATTGCGATCGATAAGAGCGGCCACAGGATGATGACCATCGTTCCAGCGGCCAGCATGACCGACAGCGTGATGCGTCGCCATGCCGGGGTGCCCGGCAGTCGCAGAGCCCAGCCTGCCGCGAGGGCTGCAAAAATACAAGCGAGATTGGTGTAAATGATCGCGGCGGAATCCGGAACGAATCTAGCCCACACAAGTTGGCCTGTTCCGTAAAACAGGAAATAGACCATCGCGAGGGTAGACAACGCCAATCCCAACATCACTCGTTGGCCTTTCGAGTTTGATGCAAAGGTGAATGCGAGCGTCGCGGCGACAAGGCATGCAATGGACATGACCACAATCGCAGTCACGATGTCGGAACCAATCATATCTTTCAAACGAAGTCGTTATCTCACGGCTGGATTTTGCCCAGTCGCTTGTCAAGCAGCGAACCGCGGTGCAAGTACGTTACCGGCAAGCAAATGTTGGTCGGTAATCGATAAACCTGACCAATCGAAAGCCAAGCTATCAATCCAGATTAACGCTGTAATCCGATGACGATAGGCCCCGAAATGACAGACGCAGCGTGTTCTCAAGCGAAACGCTGCGTCAGAAGCTACTGAGGCGCTCTACTGGATTCGGTCGAGTCAGCAACTCGCGTTCCACTGTGCTTGCATTTCAGTATTCTTGCATTTTTCGAACACCGTAAGATTGCAAGTCAATGTAATTACGAACTTGCCGTTGCAGGCCGCTAGAAGCTCTCGTCGATCACTTCCTTGTTGGCGCGTGTTCCCAGTGCACCCCACAAACCGAAGGGGCTCATCGAACCCGGCATGGTCGGGTAGGTCGGTTCGGCAGCGACGCCAACCAATCGCACCGTAGCGTGATTGCT
This sequence comes from Stieleria sp. JC731, assembly GCF_020966635.1. Taxonomy (NCBI): domain Bacteria; kingdom Pseudomonadati; phylum Planctomycetota; class Planctomycetia; order Pirellulales; family Pirellulaceae; genus Stieleria; species Stieleria sp. JC731. The sequence goes on from NZ_JAJKFQ010000006.1 coordinate 39,443, forward strand.
TTGGCCAGCTTCGATCGAGTCGGTGATGAAGACCACCGCGCCGTCACTGAATAGGACATGGACACCGCCTTGATGGTTACTTGAAGCGGTCAAAACGGATTCCGCAGATAGGTCGCCGTTTTGATGTGAAGCACATTGTCGGTTGGGCGGTAGGATGGTGTGAAAAGCCGTGTACGCGGCGCGACCGGAGGCCCATTTGTATCCACGCCGATTGTCCGCGCGGGCGGATGCTTCGGGAGTGCCGGGCAGCCAGTGTTTGGGCCGCTCAGGGTCGATCATCGAGCTGGCAAAATCCGGGTTCAATCGCAGATTGCCGCCGCTCCTGGCGATGAAAGTTCGGATGTCTCGATCGCCCAAGTCGGTTTTGATTTCACCCATAATGATCGAGTTCGATAGGCCATCGAGGATGTCACGAAAACGCATGAAGCGTCGTGGTACCATGACACCTCGGCAGGAAGCTTGCGTTCGGCGAGATCGATCGACGTTGACGATGCCTTGCTGGTTTTCAGGTCCGACATGAGTCTGACGTGGTGCGTCACCAAGACAGAATGCGAAGTTCGTTCGACCGGAAGCGGGTAATCCGGTTCCAGGGTCTGATGGGCAGCGCAGCATCGGTATTTCTGTGATCCAAGGGTCGTACCGATTGGCAGCATGGTTGGCCAAAATCATGTTTGTATCCGGACCCATCGCAGAAAAATACGTGCCCGTATTGGTTCCCGCTTTGACTTCGAAAACGTTGCTGATCTGGTCCCACAAACCTTGCTGTTCATAATAAGACGACAATGGAACCAAACCGCTAAGTTCGTTGCGATTCGTTCCGCCGGGATCTTGCGGCGTCGGTCCCGGATCGCGATTCAATGCGGTGTTACCGGTAACTTGGAACGTACCGCCCATATGTTTGGGCAGTTGTTTGAAGGCGGAGTGATAGTTGTGAAGCGCCAAGCCGAGTTGCTTGAAATTGTTGCTGCAACTCATCCGTCGTGCGGCTTCACGCGCCGCCTGAACCGCCGGGAGCAAAAGGCCAACAAGAATGCCGATGATTGCGATGACGACCAAAAGTTCCACTAACGTGAAGCCACTGTGTCGCTGTTCCCGTCGTCGTAAACTCATAAATGAACCCCATGGAATCGTGTGGCAAACGGAATCTCGTGAAATAAAAACAATCAAAATGATTCGTCATCACGCGACGCAGTTTTACGTTTGCCGATCATTGCTGGGCGGTCACCTCGATTGAAGTGATGAGCTAATGCATCGACTGTTCTTGCATCGGTCAGGCTATCTGTCGTTAAACTCTTCTGGGTGCCGCTCTTGTTGTTAAATGAGACGTGTCATGCTGGGACACCGTCCCGGTTGATGTGTCTATGGTCAGACGTCTTGTTTCGTCTGAGGCTGTTCGCTCAGACGCCATCGTCGAATCAAAAAGCTACTCGTCATTTTCAGCCGGGTCGGCGTCATCCTCGACAACTTCTGCAAGATCGGGATGCTCTTCGAGGTAGCTCGATAGTTCGTCTTCAGGGACTGTTTCAGATTTGCCGCTACCACAACCTGCACTGAGGATCAAGCTAAAGAGGCAACCGAACAAGACGGTGCGAGTTTGAATTTGATGAACCATGAGGTCTCTATAGTGTTGGGCTTTGGCAAGTTCGACTGATTTCGAAGCAGACATTGGTTTTCGCAGAAGACTCTGTCGGCGAACTCTGTCGGCCAACGTTTGAACCATCGAATTTGAGTGTATCGCTCTGAAAGGGGCGATTCAAATTCGCAAGCCATGAAGAGTCGATTCTGACTATCAACAGCTTGTTAGGCCGACATATCAACCGCTGCGAGCAATGACCGCGTTAATGTATTGGACGTTCTCGGTTTACAGTATAGGAGATTGCGCAGTAGCGATGGTTGGAAGAGACTATGGTGCCTGTACGTATGTCAGTGCGGTAAACGGCATGCTGGCTACCGAACGTTAATGGTGATCGGGAACGTCGATAAGCCACCCTCGACTTCGGCAGTAAGAAAGAACGTCCGTTGGCCAGGCAACGCGGTTTCGTCAGCTGTGATAAAGAACTCTCGTTCGGATGAGTCGGCGAGGATCAGTAATCCGTTTAGACCAATGTTGTCAACATAGACACCTTGTGCGGCGTTGCGTCCGGAAAACTCTTTGCCGAATGAGACTTCTTTGTCGAAGCCATCTTTGCGATCGATGCGAACGAGTGCAGAGACGGTCTGCCCTGGTGAGACATCTAATGTCCAGCTTTCGTGAGGGCCGATTTCTGAGCCAGACTGATCAGCCGGAACGATGGAAGGGACTACCTGGGCGACAGTGGAATCGAACTTCAACTGGCCGACGCTGCCAATGCGGCGTTCGACCCGTTTGCCATTGATCATCGCCCAAGCGGTCAGTGTCGGTTCGATCGTGGATTCCCAGCCGGTTTCACCTGGGGTTGCCCAGATGAGTCCGGTGGCACTTTGCAGGCCGGCTTCGATGGTTAGCGGAAGGTTGCTGTAAAGCCGCTCGGGAAGGCCTTCGATTTCAATATTGATCGGTCCGTCAAAGCCATCAAGGCGTTCTACGTCGACAGTGAATTCGCGACCGGTCGCAGGTTTGAGTGGCTTCTGAATCTGCTGTGTCTTCGCTTTAAAGGATGGGGCAGCGGCGCGGAGCGACAGTCGGTATTGATAGTCTTCGCCACCTTCGTGCCGGGTGTCTGAGAGGCGAACTGAATACAGACCATCCGCAGGGGCTTTAAACAATAGGCGGCTGTTCTTACCTGCCTGACGCATCGGATCGTCGTCGTTTTCGTAGGCGATTTCAAAGACCGGAAGCCCATTGGCAAGAGGTTCTTCGTCTGGGCCAAGCGGACGAACAACGTAGGCGGGTTCGCCTAAAGCGTGTGTCCGTCCGCTGGTGCCGAAGTAAGTCCAGCGTTGACCTTTGCCTGGATAGACGATGAACCCTGAATCGGGGCCTCGTGGATGGATCATCAATCGCGAAACTTCACCAGCGGCATAGAAGAACTGCCCAAGCTTCATTTCTTGCCAATTGAACACGCGGAAGTCGCCGCTCTGTTCGCTGTCTTTGCCACGGAAGGTGAAGTACGAATCACGTTCTGCTTGTAGGCGGATGCGCTGAACCGGTCGGTTTGCTGCATCAAGGATTGTCACGATCGGATCGAGTCTGCTGTTTTCGATCGCATCGGCATCAATCGCCCAGATTTCGCCACGATGGCAAGGCCAGCGATAGACGTCTTTTTCGTCAGGTTCGCTGATCGTGCCCAGAATTTGAACACCTCTACCGACATCAACGATGCCAGATACTTCTCTGGCGAGACGCTCCTTTTGAGTCTGACGAAGTTCTGCTTCCTGATGTTGCCGTGATTCCGGAAGGTCAAGGTAGATCGCTTCGTCACCTTGATCGACTGCTTTCTTTACGACCTCGTTATCGGTCGGCCGCAGTTCGCGGGTTGCCAATTTGCCGTTCATCATCCCAATGGTGACCGTGCGCGAGTCAGCGCTGCAGAACAACCCCGTCCCCATTGAATCGAGCTGTTCAAGGGTTTCGGTGGGTTGCCAATCACTTGTAGTCAGGACTTTGACATTTCCCGATTCTGCAAGAACCACCAAAGAAAGATTGTCTGGCGTAATGGCAAGATTCACGATGGGAGTTTCATCGACGAAGCGCGTCGCGATGATCGGATTGATCTGAGGCTTGTCGACCGATCGGAGTTGCCAGACGCGAATCCGATTGTCCGCACTGCCAGCAACAATGTGGCGACCGTCCTGGGTAATCGAGACGGCGTAGACTTCACCTTCGGGTTGGCCAAGTGTGTCAAGTCGGACGCCTTGCTCAACATTCCAAACCTTGACCGTTTCATCGGCGCATGCGCTGACAAGCACTTTGCCGTCGGGAGAATATGCCAAGTCGAAAATGGCTCCGTTGTGGCCTTCCAGGATTCGAATCACTTTTCCGGTTTTGGTGTCCCAGATCGAAATCTTTTGGTCATAGCCAGCGGTCGCGATCGATGATTCATCCGGTGAAAACTTGGCCGCATACAGCGTGTCCTTATGTCCGACAAATTCGCGGAGCAATTGTCCGTTGGTGGTGTCGTAGATCGCAGCGCGACCGTAGGCGCCGGTCAGACCACTGGCAACAAGCAGGCGAGTGCCGTCACGTGAAAAAGACAACGCGTTGACTTTGCCAAGTTCGGCGTCGGTGATCTTGGCTGTCGTTTCTGATCCTTGGTGAACGGTGATGTTTTGATATCTTGCGACCGCATATTGTTGATGTTCACTTGCCGAAGCGATTGCAGTAATGGGAAGAGGCGTGTTGCCGGTCGGTTCAATTTTTGGGGTGCGTAGTTCTTTCTTGATCGGCATGTCGCCGCTTGGGCCGGTGGCTCCCTGTTCGATCCACTTTTCAATGATCGCCAGTTCGGCTTCGTTGGGGCCTTCGGCATCGTCCGGCGGCATTGTGGGGGTGAGCTTGCCGGTCATCATCAAGAAAAGGCGACTGCTGGTGGGGACACCCGGTGTGATCGCGGTACCGGTCTCGCCACCGTCGACAAGCTTTTCGAAAGAGTCCAAGGCCAAGCCGCCTTCGGAGTCGTCTTTCGAATGGCAGCCGATGCAGTACGCTTCAAAGATGGGGTGGACTTCTTTGGCGTAATCAATTTGGTCATCGGCGCTGGCATTGCGTGCTTGTGCAAATGCAATGAAGGCGATCGACAAAGTGAACACAAAAGGATGGCTGAATACCCAATGATTTCGTCGCATCGGAGGGGACATGCTAGGAGTAAGAGGGCGAACTAGGCGGGTTGAAATAGGCGGGGGGAGGGAGACTATTGTAACCGTTGCCAACGCGCTATCCTGGCTGGCGAAGGATGGAATTCGCAGAAGCTTGGACAAACACAACCACTAGGAGACTGAATCAATGTCCTTTTCAAACGTCTTTTCACAGGCTCGCCGTTCTTTGGCGGCAATCGCAATGCTGGCGATTATCGGCGGATTCACCGTCGCACAGGCTGACGATGATGACCGAGTCCCCAGCATCACTGTCAGCGGAACCGGAGAAATGACCGCGGATCCGGATCTGGCCTATGTGACCGTCGGCGTGGTTACCGAAGGTGCGACCGCGAAGGAGGCCGTCGACGCAAACAACACAGCGATGAAAGAGCTGCGTGCCCAACTGGACAAACTGGATATCGCCGAGCGCGATCGTCAAACCAGCCAATTCAGTGTCTCGCCGATCTATCAGCAGCGTCAACGTCCACAGCCAGGTCGTGTCATCACGCCTGAGAACAACGAACCGCAAATTGTCAGTTATCGCGTGACAAACGATGTCCGAATTCGGGTGCGTCAGATTTCACGGGTCGGTGAAATCTTGGATGCGGTGGTGCAGAGCGGAAGCAATCGAATCAACGGGATCTCGTTTTCAGTCGACAATGACGAGCATTTTATGAACGAGGCACGTGTGAAGGCTGTTAAGTCTGCTCGTGCCAAAGCCGAGCTGCTTTGCGACGCCGCAGGCACCAAGCTTGGCAAGGTTCTTGAGATCCGCGAAGCCGGAAGTGGTGGCGGGTCGCCACGCCCCGAAATGATGATGGCCGCCGTTCGCTCTGTCCCTATTTCGCCAGGCGAGCAAACCATTTCCGCTAGCGTGACGATGACATTTGAGATCGTTAGCGAATAACGAAGGCTAGCAGCCGGTTGGATTTCTAGTGTCGCCCTCCACTGCGTGAAGGTAGCGTTCTTTCCCGCTGGTTTTAGGCTAGCGAATCAGGTCAACGCTCGGGTGTAGCAGAGTAAGAACAGCCCGAGGTGTAGTGGCAATGCTGAGATTGCCGCGATGCGAAATCGTTTGTTGGAAAACAAACCGAGCAGTGACAGTCCGATCCCCAACATCGTGACTAGCACACCGCCGATCGGAAACCAGAAGTAGCCGAGCGCAGCGAAAGCCAAAATCACAACCGCGGAAGATGCGGCACCCATCGAGGTGTATAAGAACGGCCCGTAGTCAGCATAAGCAGCTTCACCAGACGCCTTTTGGATCGCGACTTGGCGACGGCGCGGCGGATCGATTCGAAACGGTGACCCGACTCGGATCGATTCTTCGCCTGAACCTAGTGCGGCGTCCGGTGACGGCGAGACCATCTTGGCCACGAAGGGCTGTTCGACATTCGGGGGACCTGCACCATCGGTTTCCGCTTCGGTCGGTCCCGAGGCGTTGACGCCGGATTCATCGACGGGGTGGGGGTCTTCGCTCGTTGGCCCGTTCATTTCACAAAACTTTTCACGCGTGTTTGCAAACCGATCTCGCTGATCGGCGGCTTCTGCGAGTATTCTAGTGGATGACGGTCTCCCTGCGGACACGGTCCCCCGCCTCTTGGCATGCCGGATTTCGATCGATCGTCGTTTTTCCCGCCAAAATCTGCTCGAAAAGCCACCTTTCGCTTTGTGCCAGTCGCACTGTAGCCCCGTCACTTTACAGCCCGGTAACACTGCAGAACGCTACTTTCGCATCGCAGAAGGTGGATACGGTAATTCAGCCGTCTGTTGTCGAGTCGTCCCATGGCATTGTGTCGGTCAACGATGCCAGTTCGCCCTCGACTGTTTGTGAGTCAATCTTCGTCGTTGTTTTAAGATTACTGATGACACTTCCGAACCTGCCCCGCCATTCCAGTTCACTTTTGACGATCGCCAAACGCTATCGGCTCGCCTTGACCCTGTTTTCGGGAACCCTGATTGCCGGACTCACCACGCCTATCGCGAATGTATCCGCCGTCGATTTGGGATCCGTCAAGCCACTGACGCCCGAGGTTGCCGAGGCCTCGGATGAGCCAGCCGAAGCGATGGCTGCGATTCGACTGCGTGACGGATGGAAAGTCGACTTGTGGGCAGCCGAACCGCTGTTGGCAAACGTCGTCGCCTTTGACATCGATCGAAAAGGCCACATCTATGTTTGCGAGACATTTCGACAGAACCGCGGTGTGACCGACAATCGCGGACATGACCACACCTGGTTGCTCGCGGACCTTGCGGCGAAAACGGTTCAGGATCGAATCGACTACCACAAAAAGCTGCTGGGCGATGGAGCCATTACCTACGCTCTGCATGACGACCGGATTCGCCGACTGACCGATACCGATGGTGACGGCAAGGCAGATCAAAGTGTGATCGTTGCTGACGGTTTCAATCACCTAGAAGAAGGCACCGGCGCGGGCGTGCTCGCGATCGGAAACGATGTTTACTACACCTGTATTCCGAAGCTTTGGAAACTGGTGGATCAAAATAATGACGGAAAGGCTGACGAGCGAGTCGTCCTGAGCGACGGTTATGGCGTTCGAGTCGCTTTTCGTGGTCACGACATGCACGGACTGATTCGTGGCTACGACGGACGTTTGTATTTTTCAATTGGTGACCGAGGCTATCACCTTCGCAATGCCGAAGGCGAAATGCTTTCCGATCCCGCCAGCGGTGCCGTTTTTCGCTGTGAACTGGACGGCAGTGGACTGGAGGTCTTCGCGCGAGGCCTACGAAACCCGCAAGAGATCGCCTTCAACGATCAAGGCGATTGGTTCACCGTAGACAACAATAGCGACAGCGGTGACCAAGCTCGCATCGTCCATCTGCTGCAAGACGGTGATACCGGTTGGCGGATGTACTATCAGTACTTGCCGGACCGTGGGCCGTTTAACCGCGAAAAAATCTGGCATCCACAAAACGATGAGCAGCCCGCAGCGATCGTGCCACCGGTGGAGAACTTCACCGATGGCCCCAGCGGATTGGCGTACTATCCCGGGACCGGATTCGGCGATTCACTCGATGACACGTTTCTGATTTGTGATTTTCGCGGCGGTCCCAGTAACAGTGGCATTCGCACGTTCAAGCTGGAACCCAACGGGGCGACGTACAAACTTGGCGAGAATGAACAGCCGGTTTGGACTTGCCTTGCGACGGACCTAGCATTCGGAAATGACGGTGCGTTGTATGTCAGTGATTGGGTCAACGGATGGGATGGTTTGGGCAAAGGTCGGATGTATCGAATCAGCGACCAAGAGCATAGCCAAGACGCGATTGTTGCTGAGGTCCGTGATATCCTGTCGAGCGACCTAACGAAGGCAGAAACCGATAGCTTGACCTCTTGGCTCGGGCATCCCGATCGACGCGTTCGCTTGGAGAGCCAGTGGGAACTTGCTGCCCGACGAGATGTCAATTCGCTCGCCAAAGTTGCCAGTCATGGGGATGATTCGACTGCGCGACTGCACGCGGTTTGGGGCTTAGGCGAAATCGCTCGCAAAGATCCCAGCAGTGAGCTTGCGAAAACAGCGTTGGTTGATCTGCTGAGCGACAAAGAGCCAACGATTCGCTTTGCGGCATTGAATATCTGTGGTGAAGAACAATGGAAGGAAGCTTCCGAAGTCGCACAGCAGTTGGTCAATGATTCCGATGCACGAGTTCGCTATGCAGCCATCGATGCACTCGGACGTATCAAAGTTTCTGGCGCCATCACGGCGGTTATTGATCGGATCGCCGGCGCCGACAAGAAGGATGCCGCGATGCGCCATGCGACGGCAATGTATCTGTCGCGAGCTGCCAACGCGATGCAATTGAAATCACTTGCCAAACATGCTTCGGTCGAAGTTCGTCGCCAAGCCGTTGTGGCTTTGCGACGTCAAGGCAGTGGTGAAGTCGCCGAATTCTTAAGCGATAAAGACCAGCAAGTCGTCTTGGAAGCCGCCAGGGCGATTCATGATAAACCGATTGAAGTCGCGATGCCTGCGTTGGCAAAGTTAATCAACGGCAAGTTGACCGATGAAGCCATCATTTGGCGTGTGATCAATGCGAATTTTCGACTCGGAACACAGGCCAACGCTGCCGCTCTGGCCGCCTTCGCTACGCGGACCGATGTGCCACCCAAGATGCGAATCGAAGCCTTGGACATGTTGGCCAAATGGGCTAAGCCCGATCCACTGGATCGTGTCATCGGGGATTATCGACCGATTGCCGAGCGTGATGCAAAGGTTGCTCAGGCCGCCTTGTCACCGCATATCGACCTATTGCTTGCGGCCCCCGAAAAGATCCGCCTGAAAGCGATCGATACGGCTTCGGAACTGGGGATCGCCAAGATCGCCGAAGTCTTAGAGAAGCAAGTTAACGATCCGAACCGATCCGCAGATTCACGTTCGAAGTTGCTAGTCGCTTTGGCTCGGCTGCAACCGTCGGTGGCGGTCCGGATTGCTCAACGGATTCCCGTCGAGCAAGCTCGCGGTGAATTGGGTATCGCCAAATTGTCGGTTTTGGCTGATCGCGCGTCGGCCGAATCGCTCGACGTCTTTGTTGCTGCGGCACAAAGCTCGGACATCAATGTCCAGCAGAAAGCTTGGGACATTCTGGCAAAGCTTCAGGATCCCAAAGCGAAGCAGACGATCGAATCTGCCATTGCTAAATACGTTGATGGTCAACTGGATCCGCGGGTTCAGCTGAACGTGGTCGAAGCCGCCCAAGGCAAATTGGATGGTGACCTGAAGACCAAATTTGATGACCATCGACAGCAGGTAGCTAAGGACGATCCGCTAGCTCCCTGGTTGGATTCGTTGGCCGGCGGTGATGTCGAAAGCGGTAAAAACTTGTTCTTTGGCAAGACCGAGTTGTCTTGTGTTCGGTGTCACAAAGTTGATCGAGCTGGCGGCCAGGTCGGACCAAACTTGACGGTCATCGGCAAGGATCGTGACCCACGTTATTTGCTGGAATCGATCTGTATCCCCGACGCGAAGATTGCCAAAGGATTCGAGACCGCTGTCATCATCGACATTGACGGACGTGTTCACAGCGGCATCGTGAAGCTGGAAAACGATGACATTGTCGAGCTGATGTTGGCCGATGGGACACAAGAAACCATCGCTCAGGATGACATCGAAGTCCGCAAGAAAGGAAAGTCATCTATGCCGGCCGACTTGGTCAAGCAAATGTCTGCTCGAGAATTACGTGACTTGGTCGCCTATCTCTCCAGTCTGAAAGTTGACCCGCGCGGCGCAGACGACGTCGAATAGAGTTTTGGTCAATTGACTTGGTGTCGGAATCCCCGATGACCATGTGGTGGTCATTGGGGATCCGATTGAATTTGGTCAATGATCTGCGGCAGCAACTGCTTCAATCAAGTTTTCGGATCGATTTTCACAAGTTCGGCTTGGAAGGTTTCGATCGCTGATTGAACCCATGGGTGCGACTCGATTTGTCGAAGGCGTTCCATCCGTTCTTTGGCCGCGGCTTGCGGTGAAACGGCGGCGGCTTTTTTTGCGATCGGCCGCGCGGCCCCTTCCACCATCGATAGCACAATCTGTGTACCGGTGATCCCCGAAAGGGCTTCGGTTACCGGCCCACGGTGCTCGGGTAAGTTCATTCGCCGCATGGCCATTCCGGAGTTGGATGGGAACACCAACTCAATCATCGGCGGGCCTTTGGGATTGTCCACGTTAAGACGAAGCTCTGCCATCGATGCGATCGAGGCAGTCATCTGTGGAACATGCTGCAGGGCAGCGGCAAAAACCTCTTTGAAGTTGTTGCGTTGAAGGGACATCTTTGGCAGCGACGCTTTATCGATTTCAATCGTCGGATTCGCTGCGGGCGATGCACCCGATGCAGGACTTGCCTTTTCAGCAGCGGCAGATGGGCTACCGCCTGCATTGCCGGACGTTGCGTTCTCTGATGCGGCGGCGTTGGATGCAGGCGTCCCGTTGGCTTGCGCTGGGCCGCTGGCTTGCGGTGCGCCTCTGGCTGTAGTGGAGTTGCTCGACGAAGCTTTTTCGCCGACGGGGGCACCATTCGTTGTGGCAACTGAGCTGCTTGGTGGAGCGGCTTGTGGAGCAGGCGGCGTTGAAGGTGATGCAGTGACCGACGGTGAAGACTGCATCGCTGCTGCTGCGGCTTCGATGGCGTTTGAATTAAGCGTTAGCTTTTTTTTTTCGCCACCCGCTGCGGACGATGAACTTGGGCCGCTTTTGGCAGCCGCGGCCAGATCTGCAATCGCTTGCAAGTCGGGCAAATTGCAAACTTGGATCAGAGTCGATTCCAGCAACACACGTCCGTAAACACTGTGCCTGACTCGGACAAGTGTTTGGTCAATCAAAGCGACCACGGCAAGCACCGTTTGCAGGCCCCAGGTGTCGGCGAGCTTTTTCAGTTCGTCGTGCATGGAGGCCGCAGTATGTCTTTGTAGCGATGGATCGCAGCCGACCGAAACCGCCATCAGGTCGCGAAAATAACCCAGCAGCTGCTCTGCAATTCTGCTCGCATCGACTCCGGCATCGATCGCCGCATCCAACTGTTTCAGCGCCGATGCGGCGTCACGATTGCACATCGCGGTCGCTAGTGCGTGCAGCCGTTCATCATCGGCTGTCCCAAGCATCGAATGGACTTGGTCCGCTGTCAGGTGTCCGTTGCTGAAGCTTAGAACTTGTTCAAGCAAAGACTGGCTGTCACGCATCGAACCGGCGGCACGTCGTGCGACCAATTCCAAAGCCTCGTCATCCGCTTCCGCGTTTTCCGCGGTCACGATCTCACGTAGCCGTCCAACGATTTTTGAGACCTCGACAGGAGCAAAGTCAAACCGTTGGCAGCGACTGAGCACCGTGATCGGCATCTTTTCCGGATCGGTAGTGCAAAAGATGAACTTCACATGCTCCGGTGGCTCTTCGAGCGTTTTTAACAACGCATTGAATGCCGCCTGCGTCAGCATGTGGACTTCATCGATGATGTAAATTTTGTACCGTGAGCGGCTGGGGCGGACGCCGACGTTGGCTCGCAGCGAGCGGATTTCGTCGATACCCCGGTTGCTTGCACCGTCGATCTCGATCACGTCGATGTCTTCACCAACGTCGATCGCCTGGGCGATATCACTTGACGAATCGAATTCCGCATTCGGTCCGGAAGGGTTGTTCAGGGCTTTTGCAAAAATCCGAGCGGTGCTGGTTTTGCCTACCCCGCGGGCACCGGTGAATAAGTACGCATGCCCCACCCGGCCGGTTTCGATCGCGTTGGCGAGAGCCCGGCCGACATGTTCCTGACCGACCAATTCGCCGAAATTTTTCGGGCGATAGCGACGTGCGACGACGACGTAGGCGGAATCTTTTTCGCTGGAAGAAGCGGCTTCGGACATGCGGAAAAGGCAAAGTAGGATGCGGCAAAAATGTGATCGTTACGCATCGTACACAAAAACACAAGTCACCGCCTCGGCTGCTCGGTATGTCTGTAGTTTCAGCGGGTTTTGGGGGCGAAATCGCCCTTCTGGATGAATCTGTTCATCGCGGTGAGTTTTGAAATTTCCGGTGGCATTGCTAAAACGGAAATGAGACTACAATGACGGTCCCGCCACTCAAAACCCACCTGCCTCTATGTCACTGCGAAAAAGCTGCCGTCAGGCCGCTCCGATGCTGCCATTATCTGACTTGGCGACATCCACTGTTGGGCTCGCGATCGTCTCGGTTGCTGTCTTGTTCACGCCGATCCAATGCATCGCACAATCGGCAGAGAAACAGTCCCCAGGGCAAGCGAACTCGGCTGACGCTGTCGATTCATTTACCGAAAGTATTCAGCCCGTATTGGATGCACACTGTGTCGATTGCCATGGGAAAGACGATCCCGATGGGGCGCTCGATTTAACCGCTTTCGATTCGACTCGGTCAGTCAAGTCACACTTTGCCATTTGGGATTTGATTCGGCAAAGAGTTGCAGACGGAGAAATGCCGCCCGCCGATTCGGGTTATGACATCGAACCCGATGATCAGGCTGAATTCCTCGGATGGATTGGCGACCGCCGCGATGATTTCATTGAGCGGCATGCCGGCGATCCTGGCGAAGTACTCGCCCACCGATTGAGTGCATCGGAATACAACTACACGATTGCAGATCTGACCGGAGTCGATATCCGTCCGGCCGACAGTTTCCCCATCGATCCCTCCAATACGGCTGGCTTTGACAACTCGGGTGAGTCGTTGGTGATGACGCCGTCGCTATTGTCAAAGTACATCGATGCGGCAAGGTTCGTGTCGGACCACGTCTTGTTCTTGCCAGACGGTTTGGGCTTCGCTCCCCACCCCGTTGTGACGGACACCGATCGTGACAAGTATTGCGTTCGCCAGATTGTCGATTTCTATGAATCGCAAACCGTCGCCATCGAAAAATACTTGTTCGCCATTTGGGAACTGCGACAACGATCGGCACAGGCAAAGATCGATTCAGACGCGATCGATCAGACTGCGGCAAGCAACCGGCTTAGTGCAAAGTATCTGACGACCTTGTGGGAAACACTCAATCCCGATCGGCAGCTCGTTGGTCCGCTAAAGCAAATTCAAACACGAATCGTAGAGCTTGGTTCCGATCGCGACGCTGCACTGGAAAACTGCAAAGCGATTGCCAACGACATTGCAGAATTGCGCAGTGCGTTGACGTTTGAGTTTCCTCATCTACGTGTTTCGGGAATCAACTCGGGTTCGCAACCGCTGGTGCTATGGCGGAACCGGCAAAAGGCAACTCATCGAATGTCACTCAACGAAGAGGCGTTCGAAAAGCTTGTTGGGACCGAGGATTCTTCCGCTGATGAGTCATCCGAAGATCAAATGGTTTATGCATTGGTGTCGTCCGATGATGCCGCCGCCGACCAACCGTTGTTACAGGCTTACCAGACGTTTTGTCGATTGTTTCCCGATCGCTTCTACGTTGATCGTCGAGGCCGCGAGTATGTCGGTCAGAAGGAAAAGGACTTCAACCGAGAAAGCGAATACCGACTTTTGAGTGCCGGTTTTCACAGCATGATGGGCTATTTCCGTGATGATCAGCCTCTTTGCGAACTGATGCTCACCGAAGATCAACGCCAGCAGCTGGATCGTCTTTGGTTCCAACTGGATTTTGTTGCTGATGTGCCTGCCCGGCAACATTCGGGATTTATCTGGTTCGAACGCGCCGAAGGACGTTACCTGGTCGATTCGGAATTTGATGCCTTTCGCTCGGCCGACAAAAATGCGACTTCACCGCAGATGGTTGACCGATTGGCAGAAGCATACATCGCCAAGGCCGAACGGATCGGAGCGAACGACCAGGCACTCGATGCGATGCGATTTCACTTCGCCGCGGTCAACCAAAAAATTCAAACGGTTGTCAGTGCCAAGGCCTCATCGCTCGAGTCTCAGATTGATGATTTGGAGCGTATCGCAGAGAAAGCTTTCAGACGCCCGTTGACAAAGTCTGAGCAAAGTGGACTGAAAGAGTTCTACGACCAGTTGGTTCGCGTCGATGGTCTCAATCACGAAGATGCGATCCGTGATGTGATCGTCAGCATTCTCGTTTCGCCGCATTTCTGTTACCGGGTTCACGAGACCAGTGGTGAAGGTGAAGTGGTCTCGCTTGAGGCGTATGAATTGGCCTCGCGATTAAGCTATTTCATCTGGGCCAGCATGCCTGACGAGCGACTGTTGGAACTGGCGGCAAGTCAACAGATTCTGAACCCAGAGGTTTTAAAGGCAGAGTGCCGACGACTTCTTCAAGACGAAAAAGCAAACGGGTTGGCTGTCGAGTTTGGTGGAAACTGGCTTGGCTTTCGGCAATTCAAATCGCACACCGGCGTTGATCGAAACCGATTCGAACAGTTCGATCAGTCGCTTCAAGACGCGATGTTTGAAGAACCCGTTCGGTTTTTTAATGACGTGTTGCGGCGTGATGGTTCGGTTCTGGACTTTCTGTATGCAGACCACACGTTCGTCAATTCGGCACTGGCGAAACACTACGGAGTTGAAGAAGACTTCGCGGATGATTCGCAGTGGATGCGTCTCGATAATGCATCGATGTATGGACGAGGCGGGGTGCTGCCGATGGGGGTGTTCCTAACAAAGAACTCCCCAGGTTTGCGAACCAGTCCTGTCAAGCGAGGGTTTTGGGTCGTGCGGCAACTGTTAGGAACGCATATTCCCGCCCCTCCGCCAAACGTGCCAGAATTACCTGAAGATGAATCCAAGCTCGGTGAACTGACGCTGCGCGAAGTTTTGGCGAAACATCGCGAGCATGTCAGCTGTTCAGGTTGCCACGAAAAGTTTGATTCGGTCGGATTAGTCTTCGAAGGCTTTGGGCCTATCGGCGAGCGTCGCGAAAATGATTTGGCAGGCAATCCTGTCGACGTGCTTGCGGAATTTCCCGATGGCTCGAAACACTCGGGAGTCAACGGCCTGAAGGATTACATCCGATCCGCACGCGAAGCCGAGTTCGTCGACAACCTGTGTGAAAAACTGTTGTCGTATGCACTGGGGCGGTCTTTGATGATCTCGGACGAACCCTTGGTCGAATCGATGAAACAAGATTTGATCGACAACCAGTATTCGTTTTCAGCAATGGTCGAAACGATTGTGACCAGCGATCAATTTTTGAAACGCAGACTGTAAAACGCGAATCGCATGCCACGCTAAACAAATTCATCGCGACCGTGATTCGGCGAGATGATCGATTGACTCTCCGTTCAGTTTAGGGATCCAAAGATGCAAGACCGCCCGGAAAACACTCAACGCCTGTCCCGCCGATTGCTGCTTCAAGGGACTGGGGTCTCGATGGCGCTTCCGTGGTTGGAATCGGTCGCCGTTTGGGGTGACGAAAACGCATCGGCCTCGTCTGCTTTGCCGCAGCGAATCGCGGTCATGTTTATGGCAAACGGTGTTGCCTACAACCATTGGTGGGCCAAAGGGCAAGGCTCGGAAATGGAGCTTGGCGATTGTTTGATGCCGTTGGATCCCTTCAAAGAGAAACTGAACTTTATCAAAGGGCTCTATAACCCGGCTGCCGTTGGCGTTGGGATTCACCCAGGACAAACGGGTAACCTGTTGTCCGGTGCCAAGCTGAAAAAGGGTGCGGAGCTTCGTGGTGGGGTCAGCATGGATCAAATGTTGGCCAAGCACGTCGGTGCGGAAACACTGCAGCCGAGTTTGGTGCTTGGGTGTGAGCAACCAACGACCGGGTACCACGAGACAAACTTCTCGATGGCCTACAGCTCGCATATCTCATGGCATGATGCGACTTCGCCCGTTCCGATGGAAACTTATCCTGCACTTGCATTTGATAGTTTGTTCGAAAACCGAGGGGCGATGCGGAACCGAAGTGTGCTCGACCGAGTGCGAGAACATGCCGCCAGTTTGCAGCGTCAGGTCAGCCATAGCGATCAAGCGAAGCTGGATGAGTACATGACCAGCGTCCGTGAAATCGAAAAACGGATCGAACGTATGCGCAAGCTTAGTGAGAAAGCCGAAGCGAACGCACGCGATAAAGATCTATCCGCGACCAAGATGTCACGCCCGGACGCCGGCTTGCCTGAGGACATTCGCGAACACATGCGTTTGATGTGTGACATTATCGCGACCGCGTTTCAAACTGACAAAACGCGTGTCGCGACACTGTTGCTTTGCCGTGATATCTCCGGGTTGATCTACCCGTTTTTAGATGTCCGCTTGGCACACCACTTGGCTTCGCACCGGGATACGACGGACGACTACCTGCGGATCTGTCGCTATTACATCGAACAGGTTGCGTACTTGGCGGGCAAACTCGAAAAGATGCACGAAGGCGACTCGACCGTGCTCGACAATTCCATGTTGATGTTCATGTCGAACATGTGGAGCGGAAAGAATCACGACAGTTCCAAGGTGCCACTGATTCAGGTGGGTGGTTTGGCCGGTACTGTCGAAACCGGGCGGGTGCTCGACTACAGCGAAAACTCCGATGACGAACGCAAGCTTTGCAATTTGTATCTGTCGTTGATGGATCGTATGGGAGTTCAGGTTGATGAATTCGGTGATTCAACTCAGCAGCTAGCGGGCTTTTAGCACGCCCCTCTTTTGTAGGTGCTTTCACGAATCAAGGGTCTTGCCTCAAATGGGCAAGACAGATGTCCAGACAACGCAGATATCGATTCAGAATATCTGTCATCCCCGAGGACCAGACTGTTGAAATCTCAATTCCTTTTCGTCATCGTCTTGTCAATCGCCATGGCTGCCAGCTCTGCGAATGCTCAGTTCGTCGTCGCCCACCGCGGTGCGTCGGCACAGGCCCCAGAGAACACGTTGGCAGCATTTAAACTGGCGTGGGAGCTAGGTGCGGACGCAATCGAAGGTGATTTTTACGTTACCAAAGACCAAAAAATCGTCTGCATCCACGACAAAAACACGAAGCGAACGTCACCCAATTCGCCAGTTTTGGATGTTGCCAAATCGACTTTAGAACAATTGCGGCAGGTTGATGTTGGCAAATGGAAAGATCCAAAATACGCCGGCGAGACGATGCCAACGCTTGATGAAGTTTTGGCAACTGTTCCCGACGGAAAACAGATTTTTGTCGAGGTGAAATGTGGCGTTGAGATTCTGCCGTTATTGAAGCCCGCACTTGAGAATTCGTCTCTCAAGCCCGAGCAGATTGCGATCATCTGTTTTGACGAACAGGTCGTCTCGCAAGCTCGACAGCTCATGCCTCAGTACCGCGTCAATTGGCTGACCAGCTACAATAATGGGAAGCCAACCGTTGACACCGTCGTCAAAACGCTCAAACGCACCGGGGCGACAGGCTTGGGCAGCAAAGGTGATCTCGCGATCATTGATGAAGCATTCGCCAAAAAGGTGCTGGAGTCCGGATATGAATTGCATGTCTGGACGATCAATGAAGTCGACGCGGCAAAGCAGTTTGCCGAACTTGGGGTGTTGTCGATTACCACGGACAAGCCCGACGTCATTGGCCAGGCGCTAAAAGATTAAGCGTTTCGCGGTGACCGGTACGGGGGCCTGAAGACATCTGCGTTGAATTACAACCACGTCATTTCCGTACCCGAAAATTTGCGACTCGAACAAGCAATGCGATCTCAAGCACTGAGTATTCCAATGATTCACCATGGCGCCGCCGAACGATCAATCATCGCGGTTTTGGCCATCACTATTCTGGGAATTGCAACCCTATGGCTTAGCGGTGATGGGACCAAAGGTCAGCCCGTCGGTGGTCAAATCCAAGGCCCCAGTGATCCCGTCGTTGGTGCCCCGCTTGTTTCGGGGCCAGATGGCACGCCATCGGATGATCCACAATCACGGCGAGATGTGATCGAGCTCACACGCCAGTTGAGTGATATTCGCTGGAAAGACTATCTCGGAAAGAAGGTGTTTATCCCGGGCGAGCTAGTCGTGGTCGATAACTTTAACTTGTCGCGAAATGGCCAGGTCAGCGTTGCACCGCAGCGACTGTTTATTCCAACGGAAACGATCGATCCCAATGACGCTTCAGCGCAGGGGACCAGCGTATCGGGGAAATCCAATGTCGATGCGATTTCCAAGACGCAAAGGAAAAACAACGCCAGTTGGATCATCATCGAAGACGGCGTCCAACGCAGCAATCAGTACCCCGTCCCGCTACTGCCACAGTTCGGTCGATCGATTCCATCGGTCCGTTTAGGGTCGACCGTGAAAAACCTGACTGGAAAGATCAGCGAAGAAAACGGGCGATACTATTTGACGCCTGAACTGCCGATCGATTTCACACCCATTGAGCGCCCCGAACGGCCAAGCGTCGGTGATGCCGATGTGACCGTCGCCAGTTTCAACGTTCTCAATTATTTCACGACCATCGACAATGGATCCAACGGCGCTCGGGGCGCTGATAGCCAAGAAGAATTTGAGCGACAAACGACGAAGTTGGTCGCGGCAATCGTCGGGCTTGATGCCGACGTCATCGGCTTAATGGAGCTAGAGAACAACGTCGATGCAGAACAGGCTTTAGTAAGTGCAGTCAATAAAAAGCTGGGCAAGGACGTTTATGTGGGCTGTGGAATGCCTGACGGTTTCCAGAATGCACCCGGTGGCGGCGATCAAATCCGTGTCGGAATGATCTATCGTCGTGATCGAGTCAAACCAGTTGGCAAGCCTTCGTTCATCGATGATTTTGCCTTCGTCAACGCGCGAACCCCAATGGTTCAGCAGTTTAGTTTGCCGTCCGGCGGTCAGAAATTCAGCGTGATTGTCAACCACTTCAAATCGAAAGGCGCCAACCGGGCCAGCGGTCTGAACGCCGATCAGGGTGATGGCCAAGGCGCCTACAACGACTCGCGTAAATCACAAGCCCAAGCGTTGGTGAACTACCTACGTGAGACAAAGATCGAGGCGCTTGTGATTGGCGACCTTAATTCCTACAGCGAAGAAGACCCCATCGATACGCTACGTGCCGGCGGGTTAGTCGACGTCAGCAAAACAAAGTCGACCGGGCAGTCTTACTCGTATGTCTATTTCGGACAAGCTGGTTCACTAGACCATTGCTTTGCAACACCAAAGTTGGCTGCGAAGGTGACCGGAGTCGCCGATTGGCATATCAATTCGGACGAGCCGCGTTGCTTGGACTACAACACCGAATTCGGTACCGGCGTCTTTTTCAAACCTGATGCCTTCCGCTGCTCGGACCATGACCCCGTACTGATCGGGCTTAAGCTGAAGTAGTCGCAGCGAGTTAAACAGTAACGGACGCCTGCGACCTTTGGCTCATTTCATCGAGATGGATGAGCTGGCAGCTTCGGTTGCAGTCTGCAGAAGTTCCAAGTCCGCTTCGGTAGGATCGGTGACCGCTTTGACACGTGAAAGCTTTTGATGGAGACCGATCGGAATCCGAACCATTGCGCTGGCAGGACCGCTACCTGTCGATAGTTTGAAGACCGATTTGGGAAACGGTCCGAACAAATGGTTGGTTTGGTCAACTCGAAAAAAGGATCGAGGGTCATAGAGCCTCGTTTTTTCGAGCATCGCGTTGAACTCGTTCTGCAGGTTCTCACCGAGGATCTTTGTTCGATTCTCATTGCCGTCCAGCGATTCGGTCGCGGGCTGGTGCGACACCAACGTGACAATTGGGTCGCCGTTATCGGCCGCGGCCGTATCAGGATCGGTAAGGGCGACTTCGCAATAGCGATTGTTGCCGTCGGGGTTCAACACATAGATCGGCGTCCGATAGGGGCGGTTCCCTGTTTCCAGTGTGTGCGACTGAGAGTAAAGGATTTCAGAACGCGAGTTTGTCGACTTGTTGGCGAGTGCCTGAACCGAAAACTGGTGCGTCCCTAATGGCAGCGTTAAACGTCGGCAGTGTCCCGCATTGACCTGTGCTACGAAGACATCGTCAACGTAAACATTGATCGGGCGTTCCTCGCCGTTGTCGATATGAACAAAGGCTTCGGTGACTTCCCTGCACCCGGTCGGAGCCAGCAATAAGATGGCCACCGCGGCGGTGAATAGGAGCGATCGGCAGTTCATTTTTGAAAGCGAATTGAGATTTGCTTGAGAGACGTGACAAACATTTGTCTGTTTCGCGGGGTAGAAAGTTCCCGCCGTCAGTTCTCGCTGTTTGGCCCGCCTGCCAATTTGAGCCTGTGTTGCGTCGCAATCACGAATGGCTCAGCATGAACATCAGATTTCTGTCAATTTCAACCAGAGCCTAGGTTGCAATCATGCCCCGGGTGGGTGTCTGGATCGACAAACTGCCGCAGGCAATTCCGGTCCTAGCGAATAAGCCAGCGATTCATCGTCCGGTTGGGTGGTTCGGCGGAACAATGCGTTCGGGCAAGGCCTTTGCGACCTGCTAAAATGCGAACGGATGAGGCAGGAACCTGCGTTGCGGTTCGCCCTCATTGACGGTTACCTTCCAAACGCGGATGACTCGTTAAAACTCAAGCGGCGCAGTCAGCATCCCGCTGAAAGCTGTATCGATGATTTGGACAACTTTGTCTTCGCATTTGTGTTCGACAAGGTGAATCGAAGTTCTCGATGCACCGGATGCGTTTCTTTTCAGAACTGGTTTTAAGACTCATAGACTCGGATTGACAGGATTTTGAATCGATGAAATCGGCGTACGATTGCGTTGTCATAGGTGCGGGGCCAGCTGGCGGAGCCACGGCGGCGATGACTGCCGAAGGCGGCTTGAGCACGTTGTTGATCGAGCGTGAGCAGGTGCCGCGTTTCCATGTCGGCGAGTCTTTGATGCCGGAAACCTATTGGCCGCTTCAGCGGCTGGGATTGAACGAAAAAGTTAAAGCGTCCGGCTGGCAGGTCAAAAAGAGCGTGCAATTCGTCACGGCCAATGGCAAAGAGTCTGCACCGTTCTTTTTCCGACGCCACGACGAACGTGACTGCAGTGACACTTGGCAGGTCGAGCGAAGTGAATTTGACAAAATGCTTTTCGATCGCGCCGCCGAGCTCGGTGCTGATTGTGTCGACCAAACACGTCTCACCGATGTGATGTTTGATGACTCGGGTAAGGCCACTGGTGTTGTCGTCCGAGACCGCAACGGCGCGACGCAATCGATCGAGGCAAAAGTGGTGGTCGATGCGACAGGTCAGCAGTCGTTCATCGCCAACAAGCTCGGACTCAAAAAGGTGAATCCTGAGCTTAAGAAAGCAGCGATCTGGGGATACTATCGCGATGCGATGCGTGGTGAAGGCGACAACGAAGGCGCCACAATCATCATGCAGACTGAATCGAAAGAGTCATGGTTCTGGTTCATCCCACTTTCCCGTGGGATCACCAGCATCGGATGTGTTGCCGACAACGACTATCTGCTCAAAGGACGCGGCAACCAAGAAGAAACCTTTGCCGAGGAACTTGCGATCTGTCCGGGCCTGAAGCCTCGCCTCGAAAAGGCAACGCGTCTGGGAAGCCTGCGCACGGCAAAGGAATTCTCTTACATGTCAACGCAGCATTCTGGCGACGGATGGGTGCTTGTGGGTGATGCCTTCGGATTTATTGATCCCGTGTACTCGTCCGGCGTTTACTTCGCATTGGAAATGGGCGTTCGTGCCGGTGATGCGATTGTCGATGGAATAAAGAAGGGTGATCTGTCGGCCAGCCAACTGGGCTGCTGGACCGAAGATTTCATGCAGGGTGCGACCTGGGTTCGCAAGCTGGTCCATGCTTTCTACAGCAAGGAATTCAGCATCGGGCATTTCATGAAGGAGCATCCCGAGCACCGTAGCTGCCTGACGGATGTCCTGATCGGTCGAATTTTCCACGATGGCGCAAAAAAAATGTTCGACGACATGGACAAGTCAATCGAGAAGGTTCGCACCGCGATGGCGAGCTGACTGCGGAACTACCGGTTTAAAAGACGAACGGCGTGCTGATGAAGCACGCCGTTTCTGTTTTAGATGATCAAGCGATGGCCGAACCCTGCTAATAGTGAGCCCAGACCGTGTGGTGATACTTAAGCGCTGACGGCGCTTGCCGATCGTTCATGCGGTGAATCGGTGTCACGACACGCTTCGACGACGGCGAATCGTTCACGCCACAGAAGTTTCTGCAAGAAACCTGGGCGGCGGAGGTTCGGATCATCTGGCTCGATTGTGTGACGTTTTCCACGCGCGGTGACTAAGCAAAGTCGTCCATCAGATAAGACTTCATCGACGATCCAGAACTTATCAACCACATAGCGGTAAGTCTCGCCTTTGCTCGACGCGATGACTTGTGCGGCACGTCGTCCCGGATTTGCACCTTGCTTGCTTTTTCGATAAACGGCCCAGTCGCCAGCTCGCCAATTTGCATGCATAGGTCAAGTACCTTTTGATATGACTTTCGAGTTCGTTCCATCCCTCGTGCTGGTAGTTGTCCCCCAAAGGGACTCACTTCAACATTAGAAACAAAACCGACCCAAGGACAGTTGAAAACACGTGAATACTGTATTTTCTTCGCTAGATTCATAGATTCTTTGCAAACTTGGTGCCGCCCGAGGGCAAAACTTCGTGAATCAATGAAAAAGACTGCTGAGTCGGCGATCGAGCCCCGTTTGAACCGAGCCTAGCTAATATGACCCTCAGGTTGCGGCGTTAAAGCGAGACGCTTTAAACTTAGCATTGGTTCACGGCGATTCGTTGCCTGTTCGATTGGTCGAAGTCTGCCCAATCCGTTAGCAGAGAACCACCGATTTGCGGCAATCGACCAACTGCCGATCACACATCGAAGGAATGTCATGACTGTTGTTTCAAATAGCCTCTTGGGGTGGACACTTCCACTCGGTCAGAGTTCGCAAGTGATTGGTTTGGTGGTCATCGTGCTGATCATCATGGCCGTGGTTTTCGGCGTGATTTTCGGCTTCTTTGCTCTGCGATACGGAAAGCTTTGGGTGCAGGCATATATGTCTGTTGCAGACGTCAGCGCACCGAGTCTGATCCGGATGCACTTCACCAAGGTCAACCCGAACGTCATCGTTCAAGCGAAGGTGATGTCCGCACAGGCCGGGTTGGATATCGGACGAAAAAACGGCATCAGCACTCGGAGGCTGGAAGCGCACTACTTGGCCGGCGGGAATGTTATGAACGTGATTCATGCGATCATCGCTGCGGCTAGAGCGGAGATTCCTTTGGATTTTGACCAAGCAGCCGCGATCGATTTGGCCGGCCGGGACGTGCTCGACGCCGTCCAGACCAGCGTTTATCCCAAAGTCATCGACTGTCCCGACCCCTCCCGAAGCGGAAAAACCACTCTCAGTGCGATCACCAAGAACGGTGTCGAGCTTCGGGTCCGTGCTCGCGTCACGGTGCGAACCAACTTGGAACAATTGATCGGCGGTGCGACCGAAGACACCGTGATTGCCCGTGTCGGCGAAGCGATTATTAGTTCGATCGGTTCTGCCGAGACGCATTTCAGGGTTCTTGAAAACCCCGATATGATTACTCGTGTCGTTCTCGAACGTGGCTTGGATGCTCAGACAGCTTTCGAGATCGTATCGATCGATATCGCCGATATTGATGTTGGCGAAAATATCGGTGCCCGTCTGCAAAGCGATCAGGCCGAAGCCGACACCCGTGTCGCACAGGCCCAGGCTGAACGTCGTCGTGCCGAAGCGGTCGCCGAAGAGCAGCAAATGCGAGCAAAAGTAGCTAGCAATAAATCCGCGTTGGTCTTGGCTGAAGCGGAAGTGCCACGAGCTATGGCGGAAGCATTTCGAGCAGGGCGAATCTCGGCGAGCAACGGTATTAACTAAGTCGTGCGGCAGGCTTCATTCGAAACAACGTCCTACCGAGTCAAGTTTTCTGACGGCTCAGGACGCTATCAATTGGCTGGGATTATCGACCGGCCTAAAGATTGGGCATCCGGCCCCGACGCACGCGAAGAGGCGAATCCCGTCGTCGTGTTCTCACACTGCTTTACATGCAGCAAAGATCTGAAGGCGACCGTACGGATCTGTCGAGCATTGGCCAAATCAGGGATTGGTGTTCTGCGATTCGATATGACGGGGCTGGGCGGTAGCGAAGGCGAGTTCTCTGAATCCAATTTTTCGACCAACCTCGCTGATCTCGCATCAGCGATTCGATTTGCAACGGGCGAATTAGGACGCGTCACCGGACTGGTTGGGCACAGCTTTGGCGGCATCGCATCTCTCGTGACGGCCTCGCGTGCAAGTCAAGCAAGTCAGCATCATTTTCCCGAGCTGGCGGGCTTAGCAATGGTCGCAACATTAGCCGCCCCAAGCGATTCTGCGCACCTCGCTTCGCTACTGCAGAGGATGAATCCTGCGATCATCGATGATGGTGTCGGCGAAGTGACAATCGGAGGGATTCGGTGGACGATCACAAAGCAAATGCTTGAAGATTTTCGTTCCCATCAAGTCGCAGATTTACTGACTGCCATCGAATGTCCGGTCTTGCTGATGCATTCGCCCGTCGATGAAACGGTTGCATTCGATCATGCGCTGCGATTGATGTCGCTGCTGTCGCAGTCACCATCCCCCGAGCGATACGGTTCCGCCAACGCTGCGGCCAAGCCAGTCAGTTTGGTTTCACTTTTAGGTGCCGACCATCTGCTGGCAACCAACCCTGATGATTTGGTCTTTGTTTCGGATTTAGTCGCCAGTTGGTGTTGGCGTTATCGCAGCTAGTGCAATCGGTTCAACTGATTCGAACGTTTAAAATCACGCGATTGTGATTGCAGCAATCAGCAAGCCGATTGAAAACGTGCATCGCTTTCAGTGAAGGGCTACAGTAGTAGGACTGTCTACTACTAGATTGTGCGCTATAGAAGGGAAGCAGGTTGCGAATGGGTATCCGAATGTTGGTTGTTCATTGTGTGGCCGCTGTTTACGTAGCAGCAGTTGCCCTTTCGATCACCTCAGTTAATTCTGCTTCTGCCGACGGAATCGTGGACGCCAGATCTTTGGCGGTGGTGAAGTCACCAATTCGATTCGCCGGTGAGCTCGAACTCATCGAGCGTTCACCCAATGGCCGGTTTCTAGCTCTTGTTTGGAAGTCAGATGGCAATATCAAGCCTGCTGAGCAACAGCGTTTCCTCCAACTGGCCGATGCGCAATCTCTCAGGCCCCTCATGCAGCCAAAAAAGATTGGCGGCAAAAATCGTGCGGGTAGCCTGAGCTTTTCCGCAGATGGGAAGTACTTGGTCGTCGGAATCGATTATGGATTTCAGCTATGGGATACCGAAGCGAAAAAGGAAATCAGTCGTTCAGATGGCCGGAGCAGCATTTGGCAATCACAATTTCATCCGGTTCGCCGAGAGATAATCACCATCGGTGGGACCAAAGATATCCAGCGATGGCAGATTGCTGATCTGTCGTCGGCCGAAACGATTAATTCAGGCCTCGATCAAGTTCGAAGAATTCGATTTCGGCCCGTTGGAGATAGCTTGCTCGTCTTTGGGAAGCGGGCCGGCAAGAATGTCTTGGAGCTACAGAGCTACCCTGATTTCAAAGTGATGGTGAAATACCCAGCGGAACTTGACCCCAAGCTGATCACTGAACTTCGATTTTCTCCGGATGGCGAGCGGTTCGTTTTTCGAAGGCCTGGCGGGGTTCTCGGAGTCGGCAAGGTTAACGAAGGAAGATTTCAGCCGGAAATCAACTGTGGTGCGACGGTTCATAAATATCGGTTCATCAACGTCAACACGATCTTGGCATCGGTGGGCGACGGTCAGCTGAAATTGATTCAGGTCGAGCTGCCATCGATTTCCAATTTCCTAAACCTGGATCTGGCATCCAGCCAGTTCGAGGTTTTGCAATCACCACCAAGGCTGGTTGCAGCAACAAAACTTCCCAGCGGCATCTCACAGATTTCGGCCTGGAATATTTTGCCAATCGTTCAAATGCGTGCCGGTGGCGTTTTGACTGCGCAGGAGCATCTGGAGCAGGGAATTCGGCTCTGCTTGGAAAAGTCGGATTGGAGCCAAGGATTGCGGCATTTGATTGATGCAAAGCATCCGGTGATCAGTCCACTGGCAACAGCGGATGCGTCGGGCTTGAATCCACTGACACGGTTAACCTTGGGATCCAAGTGGCAGCAGCTTGCGGAGGGTTCGGCGGAACCTGAAATTCGGAAGCTAGCTGTAGCAGCAGCCGAACGTAGCTTTCGGACTGTCGAGGCAACCGCGACGGGCCTGACAAAGCTGCGTGCAGGTGCACTGCTAAAGCAGCTAGAAGAGCGGTAGTTAGACCGATCAGACGGATTTGACAGATCGGACCGATTCTGAATCAGACTGATCCGTCCAATCGGTCGGACCACCAATCAGTCCAATACGTCCGATCAGTCAGATCCGTCGGACAGCCAAGCCGAAAAAACGATCAGTCAGATCAGACAGATTTGCAGGATTGATTTCGGACCGATCAGACAGATTTGACAGATCGGACCGATTCTGAACCAGACCGATCTGTCGGATCCGTCCAATCGGTCAGACTACCAATCGGTCCAATACGTCCGATCAGTCAAATCCGTCGGACCACCAATCTCCCATGCGCGCACGAAAAAACCCGCAACGGCTGGCGACAGTCCGCTGCGGGCTTTCGTGATGTTTTGGTGGTGAAATTGAAGCGAAGCTTCCTGTTGAGTCATAACTGAGAATCGCTTCCACGGATTCGATTCCTCGCTGTCACCAGCAGGAACCTATTTCTAAGAATCCTTAGAAAAGGAGGTGATCCAGCCGCAGGTTCCCCTACGGCTACCTTGTTACGACTTAG
>NZ_JAJKFQ010000007.1:0-14906 GCF_020966635.1 Stieleria sp. JC731
TGAAATCAAATGGGTCAAATCCAAACGCTTGGAAGTGCAAAGGGCGATGACTAACTGAGAGCGAGATCAGTCAGTCAGCGGTTCATCTACCCGCGCGAACGGCGGACATAACCGAGTGACGGCGGATGACTAACCACTTCAAAAACCCCGACTCCGTCACTTCGGTTCATGTCATGGTTCGCGTGGTACGCACGACCACGGTCTGCGCTACATCGCTGACGACAAGTCTACTTGATTGGAATCGCGAAGGGTAACGAGCATAGATTTTTTGGCTGGCGCATGGGGCGTTTGACCAGCCATCTCGGAGCAGAAAATAAACCGTGGCATCAAATGCGATAGACAGGAAACTACTGTCCCATGAATTCAGATGGGCCTAGTTCACGAGCAACGATCAAACCGGAGATTCAGTTGCAACGATCAGCTATCAGTTGCCAGGTGAGATCAGATGGGCCGAATTCAGCAGCGACTATCAAACCGCAGCATCATTTGCGGCGATCAGCTAACAGTTGCCACGTGAGATCAGATGGGCCGAAATCAGATGCCTTGAACTGAAAAGGGCGATGGCCAACTGAGAAAGAGATGAGTCATTTAGCAGTCCATCTACCCGCGCGAACGGCGGACATAACCGAGTGACGGCGGATGACTAACCACTTCAAAAACCCCGACTCCGTCACTTCGGTTCATGTCATGGTTCGCGTGGTACACACGACCACGGTCGGCATTACCTCGCTGACGACAAGTCTACCCGATCGGAATCGGGGAGGGGAACGAGCATAGATATATCGGCCGGCGCATAGGGCGTTTCATCGGCTATCTCGGAGCAACATCCAGACCGTGAAATCAAATGCGAAAAACAGGAAACTGCTGTCCCTTGAATTCGGATGGGTGTAGTTCAAGCAACATGATCAAACCGTGAATGCAGTTGCGATCAAAAGGAAACTGATGTCCGTTGAAGTCCGATGGGCGAAATCCGGGCACAACTATCAAACCGCAACTTCAGTTGCGTCGATCAGCTAGCACTTGTCACGTGAAATCAGATGGGCCGGATCCAAACACTTTGTAGTACAAAGGGCGATGACCAACTGAGAAAGAGATGAATCATTCAGTGGTTCATCTACCCGCGCGAACGTCACCAATCACCCGGTCGCGACGAGAGATTTTCCATTGCCAAAACGCCCGACTTCGCGACTCGGGTGCATTGGATTGTTATCCGCCTATTTCAGAGCCCACAAAGCGACTCATATGGGTCGATGATATCGTCGCCGCAGACCGGACAACAGAAGTCATCAACGACTGTCCAAAGTAAACCGACGACTTCGGGATGCCCATCAAATGCCGCGATCATCCACAGATACCGCATCGAGTCGACACGCGATTTCCGCGATTCAGTGATCATTTCAGCAAGCAGTTGTTTGCCATCTGCGATCGCTTCGATAAACGGCTTGCGAAGTTCTCCGGGTATTCGGTTCGTGAGCTTGTTGTCGTCGTAGGAGCAGGTGAGGATTCCAGCCGCGAGATCCAATGTGGATGTTCCTTGTTTGACGCTAAGGCTTCGTGCCGCCGAGACCAAATGTGGGAACGCCGCGAAACTTGCGGAATATGTTGAGCACTGGTGGCAGAGCGAACTCCACAGTTTTTCCCAGTATGACTTCGTCAAGCCTTTCTTCGTATGAAGTTGGTTGAGCAACCTTGGCGTGTCTACGGCATTTCCGTAGGCGTGTTCTAATTCCGACCAGCGTGGATCATCTAATTCGAGCATTGAGTCTCTGCTTGGCGGATAACGGTAGCCCTCACCGAGGTCGGGCGGAAGACTTCCCACTTCAATAAAACACGACTCCCGACCTTCGCGTGCACGGCATGGTTCGCGAGGTACGCACGACCACAGTCCGCACTACATCGCTGTCGACAAGTCTAACCAATTGGAATCGCGAAGGGGAACGAGCATCGATATTTCAGCCGGCGGGTAGGGCGTTTGAACAGCAATCGCGGACCAGAAATCGAACCGTGGCATCAAATGCGATAGACAGGAAACTGCTGTCCCATGAATTCAGTTGGGAGTTGTACAAGCAACACAATCCAACCGTGAATTCAGTTGCGATCAACAGGAAACTGACGTCTCTTGACATCAGGTGGGCCGGTTCCAGCCACGACTATCAAACCGCAATTTCAATTGCAACGATCAGCTAACAGTTGGCAAGTGAAATCAGATGGGCCGGATTCAACCCTTTGTAGTGCAAAGGGCGATGGCCATCCGGGAAACAGATGAGTCATTCAGCGCTTCATCTACCCGCGCGAACGGTACGGATCACGTGGTCGCCGCGAACGATCAACCACTTCAAAAACCTCAACTCGGCGACTCACGTGCATCCGATGGTTCCCCGATTCCATCTGGTCATCTGAGTCGCGGATGTTTGATGTGCGGATGCGGAACCAAACGTCGCAGATCGTTCAAGAATCGTTTAGCGGGCGCGTTGTCGTCGAAACCATACAGTATTGCGGATGGTTTTCCAGAGTCTGGGTCGATCGCTGGGAGGTAGAAGTTATGACACTTCCAACATACAGAAACGTTGAAGATCAAATCGTCGCCACGATAGAAGCGAATTCCGTATGTCGGCACGTGGCAGAACGCACCATTTGGCTGAAACTCGAGAGCTCGCCAGTCAGCGGCGATACGTTTCGCGTCCTTCGCGCCGAACACCTTAGACGAAAGGGACCGGACAGAAATCTCGGACGACGGAATGACGAGCGAGCCATTTTCGGTTTTCGGCGAAGCCGGACGGATGAGAAACGTTTCGGATTGCAACGCGGGTTCAGGGTCCTCGTCGTCATCCAAGACAGGTAGCGCAAGCACCTCGATACGATCGACAACGGGAAGATCTGTCGTGTGAGCAGCTTGCACGAGGTTGGCGAGCGTTTGGTAGCGTGGAGTCGCCGGGATCTCGTCTCCGGTGCACGGACGAATGAAGACGGTAGCGGCAATGACGCAGGTTCGAAGTATCAGCATCGTCATTCAGTCGGGGAACGACGGCGGTAACGGGGCCGCCGCCAAGTAACTATGATTTCGAAACCCGCGTCATCGGCGGCTCCCGTTCACCGCTTGGTTACGCCTCTTCTGCGTCCATGCTATTGAGCTCGGCAAAGACGCGTTCAAGTTCCTTGGCAAACTTGGTGTGCTTTGGGATTCGGCGATTCTTGAGGAATGCTCTGAATTCCGCAGCGGGGCGATTGGCAAGAAAGTTGTGATAAATGGTGTATTTGACGCCAAATCCGACTGCCAACCCAATTGTTTCCGATTCGCCATCTAGGCCTTGTTCTTCACCGTCAGGGTATTCTTGCTCTTCTTTGGATGCATCTTTGTCGCCAAGTAATTGGATGCCGAAGGCGACCAATTGATATCGGTGAAGGTTCAAGTAATGCGTGATCTCAGGGATCGTCATTCCTGACACGCTGACCTCGGCTTGCAGGTGGCTTGTCGTTGTTGATGCCAGATCTCGAATGATCTTCAATCGGCACTGCTCGGCAATCGAACACTCTACCGCCGCTAGTTCGTCGGACGTTAATAGCGCGACGATTTCCTGGTAACTCGTTGGAGTGATCGAGATGCCTTCCGATGTCTTCATGTGGCGATGCCAATTTAGTTTAGTCTTGAGGCGTAACGTCACGGATCACGCGGTCGGCGCGAGCGATCAACCACTTCAAAAGCCACGACTCGCCGACTCGTCGTGCATCCGATTGTTATCCCGAGTATTGGATTAAGGGCAGAACTTTCGACCTCGCTTATGTGCAATTCGTGCGCGGGTGCGTCGTGAACCGTACGACAGTGTAACCTCTGAGACGCCAGATTTGTACGTGTACCCAGACCATACAATTCCCCATGCGAATTTCCAATAATGTGGAATTGCGATAATTTCCTGAATCACGGTTAAATCTGGGCAAAAGGAATTTGATCTTTGGTCAACAGTTTTGCCGGGGCCAAGCAAATTGGTCAGGTACTGGTCGTGAAAACGCTTCGCATCGGCTGCGGAGTCCAGATTGAACGGACGAAGCTGAAACGTCGAACGCATGTGGAAAGTGCAGTTGAGAATTGCAGAGTCGTAGAAGAACGCCTTGCCGCCCCAGTTCTGGCCTAGGTCAAGAGTCACGTCGATAAAGGATGTGCACGATTGCGGCGACGACATCTCGCTCATTTCGGAAAGCACGGTAGATGAACAAAGCACAGCTGAGTGGTCAGAATACAGGGTTCCGTTGTCAGGATTAATTGTTAAATCATGCATCTCCTCGTGCGCACCAATGAAGTTTTGAGAGGGATAACGGCGGACATAACCGAGTGACGGCGGACGACTAAGCACTTCAGAAACCCCGACTCCGTCACTTCGGTTCATGTCATGGTTCGCGTGGTACACACGACCACAGTCTGCATCACATCGCTGCTGACAAGTCTACCCGATTCGAATCGCGAAGGGGAACGAGCATTGATATTTCAGCCGGCGGGTAAGACGCTTGAACAGCTATCGCGGACCAGAAATCAAACCGTGAATTCAATTGCGATCGCTAGGAAACTTTCGTCTCGTGAAGTCTCGTGGGCCGCGTTCACGAGCAACAATCAAAAAGCAAATTCAATTGCAGCGATCAGCTATCTGTTGACACTTGAACTCAGAAGGGCCGGATCCAAACGCTTTGTATTGCGAAGGGCGATGACCAACTGAGAACGAGATGAGTCACCCAGCGGTTCATCTACCCGCGCGAACGTTAACGATCACGTGGTCGCCGCGAACGACTCACCACTTCAAAAAACTAAACTCGGCGACTCACGTGCATCGTATGGTTCCCCGCCGCCCTGGATTTAGAATGGACGGCAGTTTGCTATCTGCATTGAGTGTGGACGAGTGAAAGGAATGTAAAATTAGAACAAAGCTGCGGGCGAAACGTCGGGCATAATTTCGGCGACAATCACCGAGATTTCAGCGTCCATTTTACGTTGCAGTTTCCACCTTCGGATCAGCCCGCTTGCATTCCATTCGTCGGCGTATTCAGCCTCAACAATTTGGCGTGCGTCGGATTCGACAGCGGAAAACAAACGATCGTATCCACCTGCAACGAAACAAGACTCACGTCCGGTATCAGGTGACGCTTGGTGTGCAGGTGTTACCTTGTGTTGTCGATCCATGTCGTGCTGTTAAAGTTCTATGTCAGTCGGGGAACGTCAGCAATCACCCAGTCGCGGTGTTTGATCTTCCACTTCATTTTCTTTGATTCCTCGACGTGGGTGCATTGTTTGGTTCGTCGGACTCTGTTTCTTGCAATCAACACTCGCCGACCAAAGAGGCAAGGGATCTGAGCTGCACGGTGTTATACTTGTGCCCTCCCGAAGAAGAACACCGTCAGGATCATAAAGATGAGGAATATCATAAAACCGTGGATCCAGCACGCCGCCTCCAATTGTGAACGGCGCTGAAAGAACGCCGGGACAGGGATGATGCCCAAAACTGCCGTGGTCAGTATCGGGTATTTCCAAATCAGTGTTGTCGCAGCGCAAACAACGCTGTGGTAATACGCGAACGCCACGGAGTTCATTCATGAAATCCGTATAACGTGCGTTGTATCGCTTCGATTCGGCAATAAGTTCACGCAGTTGAACTCTTTCCTCCTCGGACTTCGATGGATCAGCAATTTGGGATCTGTAAAACTCTTGCATTTCCAAGCTGAAATCACTGTCACTTTGGAGCCGGTCGAGCAGTTCAACAACCGTGATGGATTGGCATACTTTGCACCAAGTATGAACTTGGACCATCGGAAACTCCGCTCCCGATGGAAGCCGATAGAATCTTGGAATATAGGAGACTTCCTGACGAAAATCGCACCGCGAACAAGCATATCTCATTGTGCCCATATACAAACACTTATTCGGGGAACGGCGGACATAACCGAGTGACGGCGGATGACTAACCACTTCGAAAACCCCGACTCCGTCACTTCGGTTCATGTCATGGTTCGCGAGGTACCCACGACCACAGTCGGCACCACATCGCTGGTTACAAGTCTAACAAACTGGAATCGCCAAGGGGAACGAGCTTTGATATTTCGGCTGGCGCATAGTGGGTTTGAACCGCTATCTCGGAGTAGTAATCAAACCGTGACATCGAATGCGATAAACAGGAAACTGCTGACCCGTGAATTCAGATGGGTGTTATTCGATCGACACGATCAAACCGTGACGTCAAATGCGATTGACTGGAAACTGATGTCTCAAAAAATCAATTGGGCCAAATTCACGAGCAAATATAAAACGACAAACTCAGTTGCGGCGATCGGCTAATGGTTGCGAGGTGAAATCAGATGGGCCAGATTCGTCAGCATCGAAAACAGGCGTTGGTTATCGCAGGCACAACCATCCGCGCGAACGGTACGGATCACGTGGTCGCCGCGAACGACTCTCCACTTCAATAAACTCAACTCGGCGACTCACGTGCATCCGCTGGTTCTGCTTTTCTGGACGTGTAACGCAGCAAATTCAATCTACCACCTTCCCTTGGACTCAAGCAACAAGCGATAGCTCTCAAGCTCATGAATGATGAATGCAGCACATGCACGGTATCGATCATCGAAAACCGTAAGCCTCTTCTGGTCCTCATCCGGGGAAAAGTATCCAACCAAGTATTGGCCATTGTCGGTTGGTGAGAAATACCAAGTGGGCGACCATCGTTTGTCTTCTACCCACCGCAACCATCCATCAACCAGTTCGGGACGATAACGCAATTCGCGTTCCAGTTCGTTGACATCAAATGGGGAATGGTCGTGCAAACGAGCGGCAGCATCAAGGGCCGCTAAGTCGCGTTCCCCCGTCACGGCATAGCTTGCTCCGATTTCACAGCAGTTCGATGGTGTCATCCCGATCGAGGTTGAAGTGACTCCATAGCAGAACGGCGGACATAACCGAGTGACGGCGCATGACTAACCACTTCAAAAACCCCGACTCCGTCACTTCGGTTCATGTCATGGTTCGCGTGGTACACACGACCACAGTCGGCACTACATCGCTGGTGACAAGTCTACCCGATCGGAATGGCCAGGGGGAACGAGCATTGACATTTCGGCTGGCGCATAGGGCGTTTGAACTGCTATCTCGGCGCAACATCCAAACCATGACCTCAAATGCGATAAACAGGCAACTGCTGTCCCATGAATTCAGATGGGTGTCATTCAAGCGAGACGATCAAACCGTGAATTCAGTTGCGATCAAAAGGAAACTGATGTCCGTTGACGTCCGATGGGCTCAATCTCGGCACAACTATCAAACCGTGAGTTCAGCTGCAGCGATCATCTTACAGTTGCGACGCTAATTCACAGGGGCCGGAGTCAGCAGCAGTGGATTCGAGCCACAATCACCCACGCGAACGGCGGACATAACCGAGTGACGGCGGATGACACACCACTTCAGAAACCCCGACTCCGTCACTTCGGTTCATGTCATGGTTCGCGTGGTACACACGACCACAGTCTGCATCACATCGCTGGTGACAAGTCTACCCGATCGGAATGGCCAAGGGGAACGAGCATTGATATTTCAGCCGGCGGGTAGGGCGTTTGATCGGCTATCGCGGCGCAGAAATCAAACCGTGACATCGCATGCGATAAACAGGAAACTGCTGTCTCTTGAATTTCGAGGGGAGTTGTTCAAGCAAGACAATCAAACCGTGAATTCAATTGCGATCAATAGGAAACTGACGTCTCGCGAAATCAAAAGGGCCGAATTCACGAGCAACTATCAAACCACAAACTCAGTTGCGGCGATCGGCTAATGGTTGTCATTTGAGATCCGATGGGCCAGATCCGTCAGCATTGAAGACAGACGTTGGTTATCGCAGTCACAACCACCCGCGCGAACGGCACGCGTCACCCGGTACGCGCGAAAAATTCTCAATTTCAAAACCGCTCAGCTCGCGTACTCGGGTGCACGCGATGGTTCCCCGCATCATCCGGGCGGCCATTCGCCGTTATCTTTCATCCGTTGGATAGTTTGATTGATGTCTTCCATGAAGACAACGCCAACGATTCCTGATTCTGCTTTTGAAGATTCGGCAAGAAGGGGCGAAGGGATATATGAAGTGAGGTTGGCGACAGCGGCGTTTACGCTTCGATCCGCCAAACAAATGCTAACTTCGCGACTACGGTCATCGGCATGGAAGTAGATCGTCGCTTGTCCAGGATCATAGTCGTGCCGCTCAAGAATGTGCACCGCGAAACGCTCACGATACCACGTAATTAACGCGTCGAGTGTGGTATCGGCAGTAAAAATTAATCCCTCCGTATACGGTTGACGGCAGAACTCTTCTTCAAGTGAATGAGAGTCGTTCGTCGAAGGATGTAAAAAGTCGGCGAGCGTATCGAAGCGTGTTTCCATAACGGGATCAGGTGGGACGCTCGCCTTTGGAGAGCAGGAGCAAAGCAGGCAGAATACGAATGCTAGAGAGCAGAACCACGCCAGCTTGCGATTGTAGTTCGTGTCGAGCATGAAAGACGATTTGAGGACAAACTATCAGTCGGGGAACGGCGGACATAACCGAGTGACGGCGGACAACTAACCACTTCAGAAACCCCGACTCCGTCACTTCGGTTCATGTCATGGTTCGCGTGGTACCCACGACCACAGTCGGCACCACATCGCTGCCAACAAGTCTACCCGATCAGAATCGTGTAGGGGAACGAGCATAGATATATCGGCCGGCGGTTAGGACGTTTGATCTGCTATCTCGGAGCCGAAATCACACCGTGACATCAAATGCGATCAACAGGAAATTGTTGTCCCTTTGGATTAGATGGACAGTGATCCGCAACGATAATCAAACGGTGAATTCAATTGCGATCAATAGGAAACTGAAGTCTCGCGAAATCAAAAGGGCCGAATTCACGACCAACTATCAAACCACAAACTCAGTTGCGGCGATCGGCTAATGGTTGTCAGGTGAGATCAGATGGGCCAGATCCGTCCGCATCGAAAACAGGCGATGGTTATCGCAGGCACAACCATCCGCGCGAACGGCGGACATAACCGAGTGACGGCGGACGACTTACCACTTCAAAAAACCCGACTCCGTCACTTCGGTTCATGTCATGGTTCGCGAGGTACCCACGACCACCGTCGGCACTACATCGCTGGTGACAAGTCTACCCGATTCGAATCGCGAAGGAGAACGAGCATAGATTTTTCGGCTGGCGTATAGGACGTCTGACCAGCCATCTCGGAGCAGAAATCAAACCGTGGCATCGAATGCGATCAACAGGAGACTCACGTCTCGCGAAATCCATTGGGCCGCGATCACGTACAACTTTCAAACCGTTGTTTCAGTTGTGGCGATCATCAAACACTTGCCACGTGAAATCAGATGGGCCGGATTCAGCAGCATTGAAGACAGGCGTTGGCTATCAGTCACAACCACCCGCGCGAACGGTAGCCGTCACCGAGGTCGGGCGGTGGACTGACCACTTCAATAAAACACGACTCCCGACCTTCGCGTGCACGGCATGGTTCGCGTGGTACACACCACCACGGTCTGCGTTTCATCGCTGCTGACAAGTCTACCCGATCGGAATATTGAAGGGGAACGGGCATAGGTATATCGGCCGGCGGTTTGGACGTTTGATCCGCTATTTCAGAGCCAAAATAAAACCGAGACTTCAAATGCGATAAATAGGAAACTGCTGTCTCTCAAATTCAGATGGGCGTTGATCAAGCAACACAATCAAACGATGACTTCAGTTGCGATCAAAAGGAAACTGGTGTCTCGCGAAATCCATTGGGCCGCGTTCAGGCACGACTATCAAACCGTTAATTCAATTGCGGCTATTAGCTGGTAGTAGCCACATGAAATCAGATGGGCCAGATTCAGCGGCGTTGAAGACAGGCGATGGTTATCGCAGTCACAACCACCCGCGCGAACGGTAGCCGTCACCGAGGTCGCCGCGAACGACTCACCTCTTCAATAAACTCAACTCGGCGACTCACGTGCATCGTCTGGTTCTGCCTTCTCGATCGGCACTTGCACGGTCATCGACGCCCACTGTGCGAACGCAGTAGATACAGCATTGTAGACAGCGTCGTGGATTCCTTTCGGCCCGGAATCGATCGGATGGTACGCAAATTGGTCCACTCGGACGTTCCATTGCCGTAAATCGATGACGTAATCGCGGGCAAATCGGTCGATGGCAATACGTGCATATTCCTCCAGAAACGATGCGTCACCGTCGATTTGGTTTCCAGTGTTGCGTTCGATCAAGTCGACCACGATCGCACCATTCGATTCGAAAGCGCGTGAAATTTCCACAGTAGCACCATCGTATCGCTCAGCACCTGCGGCCTGTCTGATCAAGTATGCGGAACCGATTGCGTGCATGATTCAATGGCAGAACGGTAGCCGTCACCGAGGTCGGGCGGTGGACTGACCACTTCAATAAAATACGACTCCCGACCTTCGCGTGCACGGCATGGTTCGCGCGGTACACACGACCACAGCCAGCAGTGCATCGCTCTCGACAAGTCTACCCGATTGGAATCGCGAAAGGTAACAAGCATAGATTTTTCGGCTGGCGCATAGGGCGTCTGACCTGCCATCTCGGAGCAGAAATCAAACCGTGACATCAAGTGCGATCAACATGAAACTGCTGTCGCGCTAAATCCAGTGGGCCGCGATCAAGCACAACTATCAAACCGTTAATTCACTTGCGGCGATCATCAAACACTTGCCACGTGAAATCAGATGGGCCGGATCCAAATACTTTGAACTGCGAAGGGAGATGACAATCTGAGAGCGAGATGAATCATCAACCGGTTCACCTACCCGCGCGAACGGCGGACATAACAGAGTGACGGCGGACGACTAACCACTTCAAAAACCCCGACTCCGTCACTTCGGTTCATGTCATGGTTCGCGTGGTACACACGACCACAGTCTGCACCACATCGCTGATGACAAGTCTACCCGATCGGAATGGCCAAGGGAAACGAGCATTGATATTTCAGCCGGCGGGTAGGGCGTCTGACCTGCCATCTCGGAGCAGAAATCAAACGTTGACATCAAATGCGATAGACGGGCAACTGCTGTCCCGTGAATTCCGATGAGCGTTATTCGAGCGACACGATCAAACCGTGAATTCAATTGCGATCAATAGGAAACTGACGTCTCGCAAAATCCATTGGGCCGCGATCACGAGCAACGATCAAACCGCAACTTCGGTTGCGTCGATCAGCTAGCACTTGTCAGGTGAAATCAGATGGGCCGAAATCAGACGCCTGGAACTAAGAAGGGCGATGACCATGTTGATTAGAGTTGAGTCATCCTGCGGTCCATCTACCCGCGCGAACGTCCGCGATCACCGAGTCGCGGCGGTTGACGTTCCATTGCCAAAACGCTCGGCTCCGCGACTTCGGTGCATCGCATTGTTATCCCGCGTATTCGCGAAGTATTCCGAGTTCCGATAGACGTTCAGCGTATAGCAATCGGTCGGACGGTTCAAAGCAACAAAACACGATCGTTTTTGGATAGCTATGCTCCGCAAGCCAGTCTAGACATGTTCGGATCGCAATTTCACAAGCGGGTTGTTGAGGGAAACCGAAAGCTCCGGTGGATATGCACGGGAAGGCGATGGAATCGCAGTCCTGCTCGTCCGCAATTTGCAATGCTGCACGATAGGTTTCAGAAAGCATGTCGAATTCGCCGCGTGCGCCGTCACGAAATATGGGACCGACAGCGTGAATTACGAAGTTTGCCTTGAGGTTGAACCCAGGCGTAAGACGGGCGTTTCCAGACGGGCAGGGAGCCAGTTTCTGTGAGGCAGCAACGAGCTTGGGACCCGCGGCAGCATGGATAGCACCATCGACGCCGCCGCCACCGATCAGTAGTTCGTTTGCGGCATTTACGATGGCATCAACATCGAGTTTCGTAATGTCGCCCGAATGAAGTTCAATACCAGGCATCAATCTTGCTCAACGTGATAACGGCGGACATAACCGAGTGACGGCGGATGACGAACCACTTCGAAAACCCCGACTCCGTCACTTCGGTTCATGTCATGGTTCGCGTGGTACACACGACCACAGTCTGCATAACATCGCTGCTGACAAGTCTACCCGATTCGAATCGCGAAGGGGAACGAGCATTGATATTTCGGATGGCGCATAGGGCGTTTGAACTGCTATCTCGGAACAACATCCAAACCGCGACATCGAATGCGATAAACAGGAAACTGCTGTCCCTTGAATTCCGATGGGCGAAATCCGGGCACAACTATCAAACCGCAACTTCACTTGCGGCGTTCAGCTAACAGTTGCCACATGAAATCAGATGGGCCGGATCCAAAGGCTTTGCAGTGCAAGGGGCTATGACCACCTGAGAGAAAGTTGAGTCACCAGGCAGTTCATCTACCCGCGCGAACAATACGGATCACGTGGTCGCCGCGAACGATCAACCACTTCAAGAAACTCAACTCGGCGACTCACGTGCATCCGCTGGTTCCCCGCTGCCTCGGAAGCCCGTTGTGAATTAACGCAGCCTCTGGGCAAAATTTCCCCACTGCGTCAAGCACCGCGTGTCCGTCACCGAAGAAAGTGTCTTCGCATTCTATCAACTGTTGATCGCGAGTCTCTATAAAGATTCGATTTGAATCAAGGTTGTCCCGGAATTCGATTGAGACCACATCAGCTAGATTAAGTTTCGTCGAGCGTGGTGTAAGCCCTGTGCACCACCAATGAATGAAATCGGTGGTGATTGTAACTCCAGCGCAATCACCACGACGAACTCCCAGAAAACCGAGAGCCGCCACACCCCCAAAAAAGAGCGACAGAATAAGGACTTCCGGTTTTTGCATCGACGCGGCAACTAGCACGGCACCCAGGGCGATTACCAAAAGTCCCAGGTAAACCACGATGTATCGTGGAGAATCGAAGCGTCGAACAAACGTGAATTCGTTTTTCATTTCAGTCGGGGAACGGCGGACATAACCGAGTGACGGCGGACGACTAACCACTTCAAAAACCCCGACTCCGTCACTTCGGTTCATGTCATGGTTCGCGAGGTACCCACGACCACAGTCGGCACTACATCGCTGACGACAAGTCTACTCGATTCGAATCGCGAAGGGTAACGAGCATAGATTTTTCGGATGGCGCATAGGGCGTTTGAACTGCTATCTCGGAGCAGAAAACAAACCGTTGCATCGAATGCGATAAACAGGAAACTGCTGACCCGTGAATTCAGATGGGTGTTATTCGAGCGACACGATCAAACTGTGAATTCAATTGCGACCAATTGAAAACTGACGTCTCGCAACATCCATTGGGCCGCGATCACGAGTAACTATCAAACCGCAACTTCGGTTGAGTCGATCAGCTATCACTTGTCACGTGAAATCAAATGGGCCGAATCAAAACGCCATGTACGTCAAAGGGCGATGATCAAACGAGAAAGATGAGTCATCAAGTGGTTCATCTACCCGCGCGAACGGTAGAATTCACGGGGGCCGGGCGAACGACTCGCAAGCAGACCATTAAACACAACTCCCGGCCTCCCGTGCAATTCATGGTTCGCACTATTCCGGCATTGCCTCAATCTGCGCGACCGCATCAGCTGCTGGTCTCGCTACTTGGCGCACGTTATTTGATGCGAGTTTTTGGGCGAGCAACAAATAAGAGCGTTTGGGACGTTCTTGAATTGTCTCGGCAATCGCCTGAGGGACAAAAAAGTCATCGTGCTCGCAAATCTTTGAAAACAGCTCAGGATCGCGGTCATACTCCGCATACCGCAGGAGCAAGTCCAGTAGGGGCGTCATTTCGTATTCGTTCGAGAGTGAAAATGCCTCCCGAATTTGATCCAACAGTTCGTCCTGATCTTCAGAAACAAATGATTGTCGGTCGAAAAGCGTTTCCAAAAAGGCACCTGTGGCAATCGCTTCCTTTGCAGCGTGAAGCAACGCCTGCGTATCACGGAAAACAATCTTTGAAGGTTGCCCATCGTGCGATAGATGAAAGATAGCTCCTGCCTTGGGCGGGCCGGGTAGATAACACAGATAGTCGCTGGTGTTTGCCTCATCGAGCAAAATGCAACGCGACATGTCTACAAGCGGATTAAACTCGCGAAATTCGAGAGTTAGCTTCGTTGCATCGGCTGGCGAGAGAAGGTTGACCTCAACTTCCGAGTGTCCAGAAAAATCGCCAGTCTGAACCTGAGCGTAAAACGCCTGCAGGTCGTCTGGGATCTCGTCAAGAAGTTGCGATAACGGCTGGATGTAGGAATTCATTTCTGTGTGCGAACGGCGGACATAACCGAGTGACGGCGGATAACTAACCACTACAGAAACCCCGACTCCGTCACTTCGGTTCATGTCATGGTTCGCGTGGTACACACGACCACAGTCTGCATCACATCGCTGCTGACAAGTCTACCCGATTCGAATCGCGAAGGGGAACGAGCATAGATATTTCAGCCGGCGGGTAGAGCGTTTGATCGGCTATCTCGGAGCTAAAATCGAACAGTGACATCAAATGCGATCAACAGGATACTGCTGTCCCTTGAATTCAGATGGGAGTTATTGGAGCGACACGATCAAACCGTGAATTCAATTGCGATTGATAGGAAACTGATGCCTCGCAAAATCCATTGGGCCGCGATCAGGCACAACTATCAAACCGTTAATTCAATTGCGGCAATCAACTAGCAGTTGCCACCTGAAATCAGATGGGCCGAATTCAGTAGCGTTGGATTCAAGCCACAACCATCCGCGCGAACGGCAGCCGTCACCGAGGTCGGGCGGTGGACTGACCACTTCAATAAAACACGACTCCCGACCTTCGCGTGCACGGCATGGTTCGCGTGGTACACACCACCACGGTCTGCGTTTCATCGCTGCTGACAAGT
>NZ_JAJKFQ010000007.1:14916-23901 GCF_020966635.1 Stieleria sp. JC731
TCGATCGGAATATTGAAGGGGAACGGGCATAGGTATATCGGCCGGCGGTTTGGACGTTTGATCCGCTATTTCAGAGCCAAAATAAAACCGAGACTTCAAATGCGATAAATAGGAAACTGCTGTCTCTCAAATTCAGATGGGCGTTGATCAAGCAACACAATCAAACGATGACTTCAGTTGCGATCAAAAGGAAACTGGTGTCTCGCGAAATCCATTGGGCCGCGTTCAGGCACGACTATCAAACCGTTAATTCAATTGCGGCTATTAGCTGGTAGTAGCCACATGAAATCAGATGGGCCAGATTCAGCGGCGTTGAAGACAGGCGATGGTTATCGCAGTCACAACCACCCGCGCGAACGGTAGACATAACCGAGTGACGGCGGATGACTAACCACTTCAAAAACCCCGACTCCGTCACTTCGGTTCATGTCATGGTTCGCGTGGTACACACGACCACAGTCGGCACGACACCGCTGGTGACAAGTCTACCCGATCGGAATCGCGAAGGGTAACGAGCATAGATTTTTCGGCTGGCGCATAGGGCGTTTGATCGGTTATCGCGGAGCAACATCCAAACCGTGGCACCAAATGCGATAAGCAAGAAACTGTTGCCACGTGAAATCCGAAGGGTCGAGTTCGCAAACGACAATCAAACCGTGAATTCAATTGCGATCAATAGGAAACTGACGTCTCGCGAATTCAAATAGGCCGAATTCACGAGCAACTATCAAACCACAAACTTAGTTGCGGCGATCGGCTAACTGTTGTCAGTTGACATCAGATGGGCAAAATTCAGCAGCATTGAAGACAGACGTAGGTTATCGCAGTCACAACCACCCGCGCGAACGGCGGACATAACCGAGTGACGGCGGACGACTAACCACTTCAAAAATTCCGACTCCGTCACTTCGGTTCATGTCATGGTTCGCGTGGTACACACGACCACAGTCTACACTACATCGCTCTCGACCAGTCTATCCGATCGGAATCCCCAAAGGGAACGAGCATAGATATTGCGGCCGGCGGCCAGGGCGTTTGATCAGCTATCTCGGCGCAGAAATCAAACCGTGACATCAAATGCGATCAACAGGAAATTGATGTCCGTTGAAGTCCGATGAGCGCAATCTGGGCACAACTATCAAACCGTGATTTCAGTTGCGGCGATCAGCTAAGACTTGCCACGTGAGATCAGTTGGGCCAGATTCAGCAGCATTGAAGACAGGCGATGGTAATCGCACTCACAACTACCCGCGCGAACGATTGACATAACCGAGTTGCGGCGAATGACCAACCACTTCAAAGACATCGGCTCCGCAACTTCGGTTCATGTCGTGGTTCCCCGCTCGTCGGATTCACATGAGTTCCTCAATGTTGCGGGTGTCGGAAACCAGTTCATCCAGCGTTCGGGCAATTACAGGTGAATCATCGTAGCAAAGATTCCCAGAGGAAGCAGCAAGTATCGGATAGTCTGCGCCGACTGCCGGTTCGCGCATATCAAATACATAGAAGACGCCGCCGCCATTTAGTCCGAACGGCAGGGCCCCTGGCATGTAAATCGGAAATTGGTAGTCGACCCAATAGTCACGAGTCGTCTTGGAATCGAAGTACGCGACCTCACGTTCGCCAATTGTAAAGCCACCGCCGTTCGATCGCGCGAGGAGCGTTACGTAGGATTCCGGCAAGTCACGAATGGACGGAGACGTGCTCGGCAGGCGGGAAACGGTATCAGAATCAAGGTATTGCGAAAGACGAGAAACCTCGTCATCTGAGAACGGGGCGCGGAGCATAGCATTCGCTGCTGATATCGAATCCACGTCGATCCCAGGGTTCAGCTCAAAAAATGCTTCGTCGTCGATCTTCATTTTGTCGGGGAACGTCAGAAATCACGCGGGACGGGCGAACAACTTGCAAGCAGACGGTAGACCACGACTCCCGTCCTCGCGTGCATTTCATTGTTCCCCGCTTCCTAGTTTACGCTGGTGGCGTTGAGTCCCATTGTATCAAATCAGCGTTCAACACATTCGCGATTTGCAGCGCTCGGTTCAGAACCAAGTCCCGTTGTCCTGGGGCGTGACAAACTAAAATGCAATGTTGGTCTTCGGGGCCCCATAAAAATCCGCCGACCTCAGAGCCAGAGATGATCAATCTGACAGCATTCGCCGGTGGGTGCAAAGTGATTGGTTGGCCATTCGCAGGATTGATACCCGGGCTTCCCAAAATTGCATCAAAGTCATCGGCGGACGCGATATAAGCCATCCAATCGTCAAGTCGAAGCGGATCCGAATCAGATGTTGCTTTAATCTCCGCGACGTATTCCATCAATCATCTCCGCCTTTATATGGAACCACGTGGAAAAGTCGCCCCTTGGCTTCGATCGCGGACAAGTCACACACAATCATGAATGGTCGGAACAGAAGGAGGATTCCCAACCCATTGTCGCAGTGCAATTGTCTAAGTGCGGCATCAATGTCCATTCCGGTGTCGATCCTTCAACGCAACATCGAGACAATCTGCAATTCAGTGGGCGGTAAAGACATCGCTCAACG
This sequence comes from Stieleria sp. JC731, assembly GCF_020966635.1. NCBI lineage: Bacteria > Pseudomonadati > Planctomycetota > Planctomycetia > Pirellulales > Pirellulaceae > Stieleria > Stieleria sp. JC731. The sequence continues at coordinate 17,463 of NZ_JAJKFQ010000007.1, forward strand.
TGCAAGACTCAGTCGGGGAACGGCGGACATAACCGAGTGACGGCGGATGACACACCACTTCGAAACCCCCGACTCCGTCACTTCGGTTCATGTCATGGTTCGCGTGGTACGCACGACCACAGTCTGCAATACATCGCTGCTGACAAGTCTACCCGATCGGAATGGCCAAGGGGAACGAGCATTGATATTTCAGCCGGCGGGTAGGGCGTTTGACCAGCAATCTCCAAGCAGGGATCAAACTGTGACATCAGAAGCGATCATCAGGAAACTGTGGTTCCCTGAAATCCAGTGGGCCACGCACAGCAACAACGATCAAACCGTGACGTCAAATGCCATTGATTGGAAACTGATGTCTCAAGAAATCAATTGGGCAGTATTCACGAGCAACTATCAAACGACAAACTCAGTTGCGGCGATCGGTTAACGGTTGCTAGGTGAGATCGGCTGGGCCAGATTCATACGCTTCAAATTGCAGAGGGCGATGACCAAGCTGGAGACAGATGTGATATCAGCCAGTTCACCTACCCGCGCGAACGGCAGACATAACCGAGTGACGGCGGACGACTAACCACTTCAAAAACCCCGACTCCGTCACTTCGGTTCATGTCATGGTTCGCGTGGTACGCACGACCACAGTCGGCACAACATCGCTGCTGACAAGTCTACCCGATCGGAATCGCCAAGGGGAACGAGCATAGATATTTCGGCTGGCGCATAGGGTGTTTGAACAGCTATCTCGGCGCAGAAATCAAACCGTGACATCAAGTGCGCTACACAGGCAACTGCTGTCCCATGAATTCAAATGGGCGTTGTTCAAGCACCGAAATCAAGCCGCGAATTCAATTGCGATCAACAGGAAACTGAGGTCTTGTAAAATTAACTGGGCCGAGTTCACTAACAGCTATCAAACCGTAAACTCAATTGCAGCGATCAGTAAACGGCTGCCACTTGAAATCAAATGGGCCGAATCCAAACGCTTTGTGCTGCAAAGGGCGATGAACACCTTCGAAGGAGATGAGTTATCAGGCAGTTCATCTATCCGCGCGAACGGTACGAATCACCGAGTTGTGGCGAGCGACTCACCACTTCAGTCAAACCCAACTCCACAACTTCGGTGCATTCGATTGTTATGCCATGATTGTGTCGCACCGTCGAGGTACACATTCACTCATCGCGAAGAGAAAAGCAGTTAGTACTCTGTTGGGCAGATACCAGGAACCAGAATTTCAAGTTCATTGATTTGATCATCAGCAAAGTAAGCCAGAACGCCAAGGGATGCCGAATAAACGTCGGTGGAACCCCACGCAGTAAGTGGAGCAGTTTCGGATTCGGCACCGTGCGATGCCAGTAGATCCGCGATTTGTTGTGCGGTAAATCCATTGATCTTGGTGTCCCACAACATCAGCGGTTCGGAAGATACGCGAACGCTCATGCCGAAGACACCAAGTTCGGACGCGATTGTCACGGAGAAATCACCGTACTCAAGTCTGCGTCGCCCCTTCGGATGGGAGTCAACGTCGTTCACTCTCGTTTCGGCTTCAGGATGACCGAGCACGCAGATTATGTCATCAACGGACGCTCCAAACGGAAGATCGCTTCGGCCGTGAAGGGGGACGAACTGCATGGTGGCATAACGGTCATGGTCACCGAGTCGGCGCGGTTGAGGTGAAACTAAAACCCAAAAGTCGTTGACTCGCCGACTTCGGTGCACCAACAGGTTCGCGAGGTACCCACGACCACAGCCGGCACTACATCGCTGTCGAACAGTCTACCCGATTGGAATCACCAAGGGGAACGAGCATAGATTTTTCGGCCGGCGGAAAGCGCCTTTGACCCGCTATTTCGGAGTAGAAAACAAACCGCGAATTCAAGTGCGATAGACAGGCAACTGCGGTCCGCTGAAATCGGGTGGGCGTTTTTCGACGCAACGAAATCAAACGGCGAAGTCAGTTGCGATTGATTGGAAACTGATGACCAATGAAATCAGATGGGCCGCAATCAAGCGACGCAATCCAACCGTGAATCCAAGAGCGATCAACAGGAAACTGACGTCTCGCGAAATCAAATGGGCCGAGTTCACGAGCAACTATCAAACCGCAACTTCAAATGCGGCGATCAGCCAACACTTGCGACGTTAAATCAGATGGGCCGGATCCAGACGCGTTGAATTGCAAAGGGCGATAACCAACTGAGAGAGAGATGAGTCATCCACCGGTTCATCTACCCGCGCGAACGTCGCGGTTCACTGGGCTAACGGCGTTTGACGTCCAAATGTCAAACCACGTCGACGTTAGTTTCGGTGCAACCGCTTGGTTCTAGGGGTACGGCGATCATTGCAAGGACGTGGGTCTTGATGCGATCGAACGTGAATTCTAAAACCAATATCAGTCAGACGCAAAGATCTGACCGCAGAGCCAAGCTATCCGTATGACTGCGATCCAACGCGGACACATCGAACAAATTACCACGGCGGTACGCCGTAGTCTTCCGCCGGAGTAGCTAATTCCAGCGGGTTGGTTCACTTCTCTATCCTTCGAAGTGAACCGCGACGTCCTAGTGGCAAGGAAGCCACTAGAACGGCGGACATAACCGAGTGACGGCGGACGACACACCACTTCAGAAACCCCGACTCCGTCACTTCGGTTCATGTCATGGTTCGCGTGGTACCCACGACCACGGCCAGCAGTACATCGCTGTCCCAAAGTCTACCTGACTGGAATCGCCGAGGGAAACGAGCATGTATTTTCCGGCTGGCGCATAGGGCGTTTGAACAGCCATCTTACAGCAGAAATCAAACCGTGACATCAAATGCGATAAACAGGAAACTGCTGTCCCACGAATTCGCAAGAGAGTTGTCCAAGCGAGACAATCAAACCGTGAATTCAATTGCGATTGATTGGAAACTGACGTCCTGTGAAATCAGATGGGCAGTATTCACGAGCAACTATCAAACGACAAACTCAGTTGCGGCGATCGGTTAATGGTTGCTAGGTGAGATCGGATGGGCCAGATTCAGACGCTTCAAATTGCAGAGGGCGATGACCAAGCTGGAGACAGATGGGATATCAGACAGTTCACCTACCCGCGCGAACGTTACCGATCAGCTGGCGGCGACGATTGATCATCCACTTCAAAACGCCTGACTTCGCCGCTCGGTTGCATCGGATGGTTCTGGCTTTCTTGTTCTAGTTGGCGTTCGGTTCGAGGAACAGGGGCTCGCTGGGATCAGTGGGTACTCGAGATGGATCGGGATTGGACAGGATCATAGCATTCATGTCTTCAACTTCGGTGACAAGCCGGCGCACGGATTGAGCTGGGCTAATGTGACCAGTGACGGGCTCGTATTTCCCATCGTCTCGAACAGACAGATAAACTAAGTAGGTGGCCTTGTTGTCGACACTGGGGTTAATTGTCTTTTGGCGCATTCGAATGGTTGAAGGGAAGCCGCCCATGCCTTTGTAGCCCGGACGAGGCAATAGCTGAACGAGGACCGCTGACTTGGGGCGATCCTTGCCTTTCAGTACTGAGATAACGTTCAACTTGGTTTCGTGCTGCTGGAAAGTAGCGGCATTCGATTTGTCCGTCGCAACAATTGGAAGTGTATTTGGAACCTGCACCGCTGGTTCCGCGGTAACGATGGCGACAAAGTCAGATTTGTCGAAGCACTCTTGTTGTGGCCAGCCGTGAACGCCTTGCGCACTCACAGGAAACCAAGAGAGTAGCGATATGAGGAAACCGATAGCGACGCGCATTCTTAGTACTCTGTAGCCAGAACGGTAACGATCACGTGGTCGCCGCGAACGACCTACCACTTCAAAAACCTCAACTCGGCGACTCACGTGCATCGTCGGGTTCGCCGTATCAGTCTCCAATCTATCGTTCAACCGGATGGCGGTCCAACTTCGATTGAGCCGTCGAGATACTGCCTCATTTCAGCGAGCACGCGTTCGAAGTGTGGACCTTGGCCTTGGAACTGAACTTCTGCGACATCGGACACCCCACCGTCGAAGAACATCCTGGAGCATCGCACCAGTCCAACGGAATCTCCGTCAGGATCACGAACAATTGCAATTAGGTTTGGTGGATCGCAAATCTCGATTGGTTCATCATCACCTGTAAGCCAAGACGCAGTCAATGTGGCGGTGTCACGATGTTCTAAGTCGAATTCTGCCGCAAATTGCTCCCAAGTTTGCTGCGTGAGAGTGTTGGCAAAGTGGATGCATCCGTCATACATCAAATTGCACCCAATGCGTTAACGTGAAAGATCCATCGGTCGGCGAACGATTGACATAACCGAGTTGCGGCGATTGACCAACCACTTCAAGGACATCGGCTCCGCAACTTCGGTTCATGTCGTGGTTCGCGAGGTACCCACGACCACAGTCTGAATCACATCGCTGCTGACAAGTCTACCCGATTCGAATCGCGAAGGGGAACGAGCATAGATATTTCGGCCAGCGGGTAGGGCGTTTGATCCTCTATTTCGGAGCAACATCCAAACCGTGAAATCAAATGCGATAAACAGGAAACTGTGGTTCCGTGAAATCCAGTGGGCCACGCACAGCAACAACGATCAAACCTTCACGTCAAATGCGATTGATTGGAAACTGATGTCTCAAGAAATCAATTGGGCCGAATTCACGAGCAACTATCAAACGACAAACTCAGTTGCGGCGATCGGCTAATGGTTGTCAGGTGAGATCAGATGGGCCGGATCCAAACGCTTTGTATTGCGAAGGGCGATGACCAACTGAGAATGAGATGAATCACCCAGCGGTCCATCTACCCGCGCGAACGGCGGACATAACCGAGTGACGGCGGATGACACACCACTTCAGAAACCCCGACTCCGTCACTTCGGTTCATGTCATGGTTCGCGTGGTACACACGACCACGGTTTGCAGTACATCGCTGTCGACAAGTCTACTCGATTGGAATCGCGAAGGGGAACGAGCATGGATTTTTGGGCTGGCGCATAGGGCGATTGAACTGCCAATTCGGAGCAGAAATCAAGCCGTGACATCAAATGCGATAGACAGGAAACTGCTGACCCGTGAATTCAGATGGGTGTTATTCGAGCGACACGATCAAACCGTGAATTCAATTGCGATCAATAGGAAACAGAGGTCACATGACATCAGGTGGGCCCAATTCAGCCGCGACTATCGAACCGTGAATTCAATTGCGGCGATCAGCTTGAATTGGCCACGTGAAATCAGGAGGGCCGGATCCAAACACTTTGTAGTACAAAGGGCGATGACCAACTGAGAAAGAGCTGAATCATTCAGTGGTTCATCTACCCGCGCGAACGGCGGACATAACCGAGTGACGGCGGACGACTAACCACTTCAAAAACCCCGGCTCCGTCACTTCGGTTCATGTCATGGTTCGCGAGGTACACACGACCACAGTCGGCACTACATCGCTGGTAACAAATCTACCCGATCGGAATCCCCAAGGGGAACCAACATAGATATTTCGGCTGGCGAATAGGGCGTTTGAACTGCTATCTCCAAGCAGGGATCAAACCGTGACATCGAATGCGATAAACAGGAAACGGCCGTCACTTAAATTCAAATAAACGCTATTCCAGCGACACGATCAAACCGTGAATTCAATTGCGATTGATTGAAAGCTGATGTCCGTCGAAATCAGATGGGCTGGATTCGGCAGCGACTATCAAACCGCAGCATCATTTGCGGCGATCAGCTAACAGTTGACACGTGAAATCAGATGGGCCGGATCAAAACGCTTGGAATTGCGATCGACGATAACCACGCTCATGGCAGGTGAGTGATCAGGCAGGATATCTACCCGCGCGAACGGTCATGGTCACCGAGTCGGCGCGGTTGAGGTGAAACTAAAACCCAAAAAACGTCGACTCGCCGACTTCGGTGCACCAACAGGTTCGCGTGGTACACACGACCACGGTCTGCAGGACATCGCTGTCACCAAGTCTACCCGACTGGAATCGCCGAGGGAAACGAGCATGTATTTTCCGGCTGGCGCATAGGGCGTTTGAACAGCAATCTCGTAGCAGAAACCAAACCATGAAATCAAACGCGATAAACAGGCAACTGCTGGCCCATGAATTCGCAAGGGAGTTGTCCAAGCAACACGATCAAACCGTGAATTCAATTGCGATCAATAGGAAACTGACGTCTCGCGAAATCAAAAGGGCCGAATTCACGAGCAACTATCAAACCACAAACTCAGTTGCGGCGATCGGCTAATGGTTGTCAGGTGAGATCCGATGGGCCAGATCCGTCAGCATCGAAAACAGGCGTTGGTTATCGCAAGCACAACCATCCGCGCGAACGTCTGCCGTCACCGAGGACGGGCCAAGAGACTAACCACTTCAAAACCGTCGACTCCCGTCCTTCGGTGCACGGCATTGTTATTTGTCGTCGGCGTGGGATTCGCGTTCCAATTGCCGCAG
>NZ_JAJKFQ010000008.1 GCF_020966635.1 Stieleria sp. JC731
GCGATCAGCTTGAATTGGCCACGTGAATTCAGGAGGGCCGGATCCAAACACTTTGTAGTACAAAGGGCGATGACCAACTGAGATAGAGATGAATCATTCAGTGGTTCATCTACCCGCGCGAACGGTCATGGTCACCGAGTCGGCGCGGTTGAGGTGAAACTAAAACCCAAAAGTCGTCGACTCGCCGACTTCGGTGCACCAACAGGTTCGCGAGGTACCCACGACCACAGTCGGCACTACATCGCTGGTGACAAGTCTACCCGATCGGAATGGCCAAGGGTAACGAGCATAGATTTTTCGGCTAGCGCATAGGGCGTTTGAACTGCTATATCGGAGCAACATCCAAACCGTGACATCGAATGCGATAAACAGGAAACTGCTGACCCGTGAATTCAGATGGGTGTTATTCGAGCGACACGATCAAACCGTGAATTCAATTGCGATCAACAGGAAACTGTCGTCGCGCGAAATCCATTGGGCCGCGATCAGGCACAACTATCAAACCGTTAATTCAATTGCAGCGATCAGCTAACGGTTGCCACGTGAGATCAGATGGGCCAGATTCATACGCTTCAAATTGCAGAGGGCGATGACCAAGCTGGAGACAGACGGGATATCAGACAGCTCACCTACCCGCGCGAACGATACGGATCACCGGGCGGCGGCGAAAAATGCAACCTCAGTTTAACGACAACTCCGCCGCTCCGTGTGCATCCGATGGTTCGTCGCACTCTTTATAAACGGCACAGAGATAACGTCAGCCAAACAGGTTGCGAAGCTTCTGCCACCATGCCAGTTTTCATGATGGATATTGGATTCGGTCGCGATCGAGCCAAAAGTGTTCGCAATAGCCATCGGAATCAAACGAGACCTCCAGATTCCAACGTGGTATCGCGATTGCATCGGCCACCAGATTCGTAATCTCAACACTCTCTTTCCCCAGTCGTTTGCAAATCTCGGGCCGCGACCAATGGGTCATTGGGCGGCCCCGAAACACACAATCGCCTCGACGGAAAACTTCGATTGCTATGAGAGATGCTGAAGGCAGCGGTGCTCGCGAGTCGCAGCGATCGAAATGAAATACGAGACCTGGATAGTAGAGGCAATCATTCATGTTGCCATCCATCCACTCTTCCCAAACGAGGTCAGTCCCAAAGAAGCCTCGCACATCGGATGGCAATGCCCCAAAGTCGATTGGGCCTAGGCCATGCGGTGGATTGATGTTAAGCGTTTGACCTATCGAAAAATACTCCAATCGCGTGTCGACGAACGGTTGGGATCACCGAGTCCGAGCGGAAATGCCACCATCAGGAAAATCGTTTTCGAGGACTTCGGTGCATCCCGTGGTTCCCCGCCTATTGTATCGCGTTGAACGTCACTTTGTCAGCATCGGGCAGGTCAATGCCAGCCTCCGAAAGCGTTGCCACAAGGCGCAGGAAATAAGTTTTGGTCCGTTCCGCTGAGAATGTCGTACAGTGATTTGAGTCAATAAACGTTTGGAAATCCCAAAGTATCCGATCAGAGATGTCCGTTGGTTCATCCAAGCTATCTGGCCAAGTTTGCACCTCGATAAGTGCGTCATCCCATTTAGCATAGTCGCAATCCGGATCAGAAAAGACCAGTAGTCGGTCGAGACGGTGCAGGTTGCGCGGTTGGTCACGCCAGTGTCGCCTTAGCGTCATCTCTATCGTCTTGGCGGCACAGCTGATCGACATCGGCGAGTCGGTCGCACTAAGCTCGCGTAACCGTTTTGGCCGCCAATGTCGTTTCCAACGAAAGGTCGGGCGCGAAAGAAAGTAAAGTGTCACCGGAACAAGTACACTAACCAAAGCAACGATCGGTCCAATTGAGATCGTCATGTTTTATGTCGGGGAACGGTTGCCGTCACCGAGGTCGGGCGGTGGACTGACCACTTCGATAAAACACGACTCCCGACCTTCGCGTGCACGGCATGGTTCGCGTGGTACACACGACCACAGTCTGTATCACATCGCTGTCG
>NZ_JAJKFQ010000009.1 GCF_020966635.1 Stieleria sp. JC731
AACGGTTGCCGTCACCGAGGTCGGGCGGTGGACTGACCACTTCGATAAAACACGACTCCCGACCTTCGCGTGCACGGCATGGTTCGCGTGGTACACACGACCACAGTCTGTATCACATCGCTGTCGACAAGTCTAACCGATTGGAATTACCAAGGGGAACGAGCATAGATATTTCGGCCGGCGGGTAGGGCGTTTGATCGGCTATCTCGGAGCAGAAATCAAACTGTGACATCAAGTGCGATACGGAGGAAACTGCTGTCCTATGAATTCAATTGGGTGCCGTTCGAGCAACACAATCAAACCGTGAATTCAATTGCGATTGATAGGAAACTGATGTCTCGCGATATCAGATGGGCCGCGATCAGACACAGCTATCAAACCGCAACTTCAATTGCGGCGATCCGCTTACAGTTGCCACGTGAAATCAAATGGGCCGGATCAAAATGCTTTAAACCGCAATAGACGATGACTAACTGAGAGAGATGACTCAGTCAGCGGTTCATCTACTCGCGCGAACG
>NZ_JAJKFQ010000010.1 GCF_020966635.1 Stieleria sp. JC731
CGACAGCGATGTGGTGCCGACCGTGGTCGTGTGTACCACGCGAACCATGCCGTGCACGCGAAGGTCGGGAGTCGTGTTTTATTGAAGTGGTAAGTCCACCGCCCGACCTCGGTGACGGCTGCCGTTCGCGTGGATGGTTGTGCCTGCGATAACCAACGCCTGTTTTCGATGCTGACGGATCTGGCCCATCTGATCGCACCTGACAACCATTAGCCGATCGCCGCAATTGAGTTCACGGTTTGTTAGTGGTTGCTGATCGCGGCCCATGTGATTTCGGGAAACGTCAGTTTCCTATTGATCGCAATTGAATTCACGGTTTGATTGTCGTTTGCGAACTCGACCCTTCGGATTTCAAGTGGCAACAGTTTCTTGTTTATCGCATCTGACGTCACGGTTTGAATCGGCTTCCAGTTAGCTGATCAAACGCCCTTTCCGCCGGCCGATATACCTATGCTCGTTCCCCTTGTCGATTCGAATCTAGTAGACTGTTTGACAGCGATGTGCTGCCGGCTGTGGTCGTGGGTACCACGCGAACCTGTTGGTGCACCGAAGTCGGCGAGTCGACGACTTTTGGGTTTTAGTTTCACCTCAACCGCGCCGACTCGGTGACCATGACCGTTACGTCAGCATGAAACGAGAAAGTGAGCGAGAATCCCTACTCAGCGCCAAGCGAAGAACTCAATGCCAAGATATCAAGCGTTGGCATCCCCGCGTTATTGTTGCTTGTACTTCTACTGCTCACCATTTTTGTTGATGCGTGGTACGTCATCATGTTCTTCCTTGACTTGCAGAACGCCGCGCAGGGAATGGGATGGTCCTTCTGGATGGTGCGAGATTGGACATTCCCTATTGGTCTATCGATTGTAATAGCAGCGCATTGCGTCATCTTTGCCGCGATGGTGTCTGTTCTGCGTCGTCGCCGGTACAAACTGTCAGTCATCGGGTGCATTGTCTCGCTAATCCCCGTTTTGAGTCCCGGCATTATCCTTGGCTTTCCGCTTGCGATATGGTGTCTCGTACTGCTGTCGCGGCCCAGTGTGCGATCTGAGTTCTCATCGAATTGACGTAACAATCGCGTGCACCGGTGTACGCGAGTCAATCGGTTTGGCAGTTGAAAATCTTCCGCGCGTACCCGGTGACGCGTGACGTTCGCGCGGGTAGTTGGACTGCTTGATGACTCATCTCGTTCTCAGTTGGTCATCGCCCTTCGCAATATAAAGCGTTTGGATCCGGCCCTTCTGATTTCAAGTGTCAACAGATAGCTGATAGCTGCAATTGAATTTACGGTTGATTGTTGCTCGTGAACACGGCCCACGAGATTTCACGAGACGACAGTTTCCTATCGATCGCAACTGAATTCACGGTTTGATTATGTTGCTTGAACATCGCCCATCTGAATTCACGGGTCAGCAGTTGCCTGTCTATCGCTTCTGATGTGACGGTTTGATTTCGGCTCCGAGATAGTGGATCAAACGCCCTTTCCGCCAGCCGGAAAATCTATGCTCGTTCCCCTTCGCGATTCCGATCGGGTAGACTTGTCAGCAGCGATGTGATGCAGGCTGTGGTCGTGTGTACCACGCGAACCATGACATGAACCGAAGTGACGGAGTCGGGGTTTCTGAAGTGGTGTGTCATCCGCCGTCACTCGGTTATGTCCGCCGTTCGTCGATGGAAGTTGGCATCGGCATCTCGCTCTTGATCTTGGTTGTGAATTAAATCTGTATTATGGAACAAACCGACATTGACCGCATTGAATCTACGCTAGGAATCAAGATTCCCGAGAGGCATGCGCAGTTCCTGAAGAATTACAGCTTCCAGGAGCCGCAGGACTTCTTAATGGTTGATGCCGAAACGATGATTTTTGAGAATGACAATCCCGACTGGGATTCGAACTTCCTCATCGTCGGAAATGATGGTTGTGGCAATCCGCTGTGCCTTCGTCTTTCGCCGCCATCCAACGAACTCTGGATCTGTGAGTTCGATCCGCCTGACGGATTCAGCGTACACATGACTTGCGAAGAACTTGAAGAGATTTACGGCAGATTTGAGTCCAATGCCTGAAAACACGACGAACCATGGGTTGCAACGGAGCGGGCGAGCTATGCGTTTCGATAATAGAAAGTCGCTTGCGCCCGCCCGCTGAACCCCGCCGTTCGCGCGGGTAGGTGAACTGTTGAACGACTTATCTTCCTTTCCGATAGGCATCGCCCTTTGCACTACACGGCGTTTGGAACTGGCCCATCTGAAGTAACGTCGCAACCGTTAGCTGATCGCCGCAAATGATTCTGCGGTTTGATAGTCGCTGCTGAATCCAGCCCATCTGATTTCGACGGACATCAGCTTTTAATCAATCGCAATTGAATTCACGGTTTAATTGTCCTGCTTGAACAACACCCTTCGGATTTCACGATGCGTCAGTTTCCTGATAATCGCTTCTGATGTTATGGTTTGATCCCTGCTTGGAGATTGCTGGTCAAACGCCCTACCCGCCGGCTGAAATATCAATGCTCGTTCCCCTTGGCCATTCCGATCGGGTAGACTTGTCACCAGCGATGTGGTGCCGACTGTGGTCGTGAGTACCTCGCGAACCATGACATGAACCGAAGTGACGGAGTCGAGGTTTTTGAAGTGGTGAGTCGCCCGCCGTCACTCGGTTATGTCCGCCGTTCGCCAACTGAAGATACCGCATGACTCTGACTGATCCGCGATGGGACGATCTGACGAATTCGGACTGGGACGCCTTTGCCATCGCGTGGAATGCAGAATTGAGCGGCAATGATTCTCCGCAACCACTTCCTGAGCTTCCCTGGCTTCTTGACGATCCACCGACCACCGCGAGCGAACATGTAGTGCCCATGAATTTCACGGCTTCACCAGAAGCGCAATGGAAGTTCATTCTCGCCGCTTACTGGCATGGAAACGAAAACACTCACGGGCATCTTGCCGCCGGACCTGTCGAACATCTGCTGGGGAACCATGGCGACGACTACATTGCGTTGGTCGAACAGTTGGCCAGCGACGATCCACTATTTGCTGCGATGCTTCGAGGATGCTACCAATACCGAATGTCAGACGAGGTTTGGCGTCGACTTTGCATTGCTCGCGGGGAGGATGGCGAACCATCGGATGCACGTGAGTCGCCGAGCTGAGTTTAATGAAGTGGTACGTCGTTCGCGGCGACCACGTGATCCGTATCGTTCGCGCGAGTAGATGAACCGCTGACTGAGTCATCTCTCTCAGTTAGTCATCGTCTATTGCGGTTTAAAGCATTTTGATCCGGCCCATTTGATTTCACGTGGCAACTGTAAGCGGATCGCCGCA
>NZ_JAJKFQ010000011.1:1500000-1592020 GCF_020966635.1 Stieleria sp. JC731
ACGGCGTGCCGGGGAAACTTATTGGACTGAGCAACAGTTTGTCTCGTTGCAACAAGCTAAATCAGCGGATCTAGTCAGTCGAGGGCATCTGCCATGGCGATTACTCGCGTACATGCTGGGCAAATCGCCTTCGATACAACCGCTGCGTGACTTGGTCGGTCGACGGCTGATGACGCCGAAGAAGACCGAAGAGGCTCAGCGCGGGCTCAATCAAATGCTCGTCACGCTTTGGCAAGCCGGATACGTCGTTCCGTCTCCGCTACCTGAAGTCAAAGGTGAATCGAATACGAAGCCTGGCGTCTCAAAAAAAACGCAGGCGGATTCCAAAAAGCAAGACGAGCTGCAGCCCGAGCCCACGGGCGGTTTGTTTGGTGACTTGCTAGACCAGATGCGTAGCGATGAACCGGCTGCGGAGTCTCCTGCTTCGGAAAACGCGGAACAGGTCGAAACCGACGAATCCGATGGTTCGAAAGAACAGGTGAGTGTTAAATCGTACGATCTGGAAAACTATCAACCAGTCGAAGCCAAGCCGACTGAGAAACTGGATCGATTGGTTCATCTGAGAAGTATCAATCCGATTTACGGCGTTTACATGGCGGATTTGATTGCCAGTGCGGATGACAATGAACGGATTGCAACCTTGGAAAGCGTTCTGGAGGTTCCCGGCACGGTTGCACGATACACACGGATGCCAAAACTTGAAGACATGCCGCCGGGCAAATTGGCAACCGAATACTTGGATGCCGAATTGCTAACGCGTGGTATCGCGACAGCAGAAGAGCTTGGTGCCAGTTCCGGCGAGGATGACGAAGAAATCCGCGATCGTGGCTTTGGCCGTGTGATGTTTGACGAACCCAAAGTCTGGCCATTAACGATTGGCGAGAAAGTTCATCGCTTGTTTCAAAATGACTTTCCGCGAATCGACAACGTTCGGATTCGTCCAGTTTGGATTGTCGGTGAATTGTTGAACTATGACTTGGATTTCAACAAATACATCACCACGAAGAAATTGCAAAAGGAAGAGGGCATCCTGCTGCGACACTGCTTGCGGATGATTCTGTTTCTAGACGAGATGGCAAATGTGCCGCCCGAATCGACAACGGTCGAGACCTGGGAAGACTGGATGGATGACTTGGCAGACAAGCTGACGATCGCATGTCAAAAAGCCGACCCACAGACGACGAATGAAATCCTGGCCGAGGACAACGGCGACGATGACTTGGTCGCCAGTGGACGCCGATGAATCGCAAAGGGGTCAGGCCTCTTTCTTTGCGTCCTGGGGTGGCTTGCGGATTCTAGGTCGGCTCCTGGGACGCATCGTCGACTCTAGGTTCATCCGTCGTGCGATCGATTCGCCCCAGCCTTAGTCACCCATCGGGGCACCTCGCTGAGCACACCGGCGCACCGCTTCTTATTCCTTTTCCGACAAAGCCTGATTCACTCGGGCAACCCATTTCGACGGTCGTGCAAGCGGCCAAGGTGATAGCCGTTTGGGCTCCGAGTCCTATTTGTTGTGCCATCTCCAAAGCGATCCCCAACGCCATAGCTCGGCACCGTCGACCAGGCCCGCTCGTAGCGCATTGCGTTCGACGCAGCGGCACACTACGTGAAAGTGAACATCATCCTGAATCGGAAAACTCTTGTAGCGTTGTTGGTAAACGTGGCCCGTTCCACCGGTGTGGTAGTGCGAGTGGTACCGCATCGTATGCGTACCGCCGACCCAGCCCATGAAGCGGCTCATCTCACCGTCGAACAACGGTCGGATCACCAAGTGATAGTGATTGGGCATCAGTTGATAGGCAAACAATTCAACTTGATGGATCTCCAGGGCCTCGCCGAGGATCCGCTCAAACGCAGCGTAGTCTTCATCCTTGTGGAAGATCTCGGCTCGGAGATTGCCACGGTTGAGAACATGGTAGAGACCACCAGCTTCATCGGCACGGGGAGCTCGAGGCATTGTCCGGGACCCTACGAAATCGCGTCAGCATCAAAAACGCAGACTGGCACAGCCGTTTTGACCACAAAAGAGGCCTGACCCCTTTTGTGCGCAGTTTCCATCATCCGGTGCGTTAATCAGTCAGACTTCAATGGCAAGAAATCGCTCCAAAGTTCATCTGCTAAAGTCAACGGCATCGGTTTATTCTTTGTGAAATACTGCTTGATTGCTGCATTTCGAATTGTGCATTGCCTGACGATTTTTCTTTCGTCGATGAGTAGCAGTACCAGGTGCGTTGGATCTTGAGGCCATTCCAAGCGTTCACCAGCTATGCAAACTCCACTGCTTGAAACCTCTGGTCGGTCACGCGAGATATCGTAAGGCTGATTACCACCTGATCGGCTAAGGTACGCGAAGCAGGCTTGTCCATCTCCTTCCTTTAGCCCGATTGAGCCTCCACTTGAAACAGCATTCTTGCGAGCGACTGACCAATGGTCGTGCCAGAAGCTCTTTGGATTCCAGTTCATTCTTGATGCGACAAGCAGAAGCATCGCGCATATTCCAACACAAAGAAACAATGACAGTAACGAAAAACGATAGGTCTTTCCCATTGTTCACTCAGCTCCACTAGATTCCGCATACTATAGGTCTATTCAAGGGGATCATCGTAATCAGGGTAGTTCGGTGCCCCCTTTACGGACTTGATCTTTACTAGCTCTGATTCGAACTCGATTTTGTCGGATGAGTTTACAACTCCAATTGAATGGCCCCCAAAAACCAGGCCACCTCACAGATCCAGTAGTGGACCGCAGAGTCGCCCCCCTTGAAAACCACCCATTCAACCGCACCTTTGCTATGCTCCAGGCTGCTACTCACTCAACCGAGGCTAGCGCCTTTTCGGCTCAGAAATCAATCCAAACTGAGCCGCATCGCGCTAGCGACGGTTAATAAAGCATCAACGGAAACACCGACAGGTTGCTACTCACTCAACCGAGGCTAGCGCCTTTTTGGTTCAGTAACCAATCCAAATTGAGCCGCATCGCGTTAGCGACGGTTGCAAAAGCATCAACGGGAACACCGACAGGCTGCTACTCGCTCAACCGAGGCTAGCGCCTTTTCGGCTCAGTAACCAATTCAAACTGAGCCGCATCGCGTTAGCGACGGTTGAAAAAGTATCAACGGGAACACCGACAGGTTGCTACTCACTCAACCGAGGCTAGCGCCTTTTCGGCTCAGTAACCAATTCAAACTGAGCCGCATCGCGCTAGCGACGGTTGAAAAAGTATCAACGGGAACACCGACAGGTTGCTACTCACTCAACCGAGGCTAGCGCCTTTTCGGCTCAGTAACCAATCCAAACTGAGCCGCATTGTATTGGCGACGGTTAATAAAGCATCAACCGGAACACCGACAGGCTGCTACTCGCACAACCGAGGCTAGCGCCTTTTCGGCTCAGAAATCAATCCAAACTGAGCCGCATCGCGTTAGCGACGGTTGAAAAAGCATCAACGGGAAGAGGCATAAAAGTGTTACTTCGCGGTGCGGCAGTGCCATTCGTACCTGACACCTTTGCTATGTACGTACACGTCACGTCAATCGAATCGATTAACGTGACGACGGTTCGGAAGTCGCTATGACGCTTCGGACGGATGCACGTAGGGCTTTCGATAGGGACGCTTTAGCTTTTCTGTCGCTTCGTCATCACCCACGACGGTGTGGGTTTCCGGATCAAATTCCAGGGTGCGGCCTTGCAAGCTCTGCGAAACGTTTGCCAGGATGCAAGAGGCACTCGAAATGTGACCCTGTTCAATATCCGCGACGGGCTTTGATCGATTGTCGATCGCTTGCAAAAAGTCTTTCATGTGTCCACGAATTGCCGAGGCAACATGAAGTTCAAGACTCCAATCACGTTGATCGGTTTTGTCGGTTGGGAATTTGTCCAACTCGATCACCGTCTTCCCGGTTAGCTTTTCCCCGCGACCATGTGGTGTGTATTCATATTTATTGACATCCAATTTCAAGGTGCCTTTGTCGCCGTAGATGATTCCCGCCCACGGCCACTCCGGATCCGGGGCGTGACCCCAGCTGCGGTGAATCCAGTTGACGTCCATCTCGTCAAATTCATAGCGGGCCGTTTGCGTGTCGGTAATGTTTGCTTTGGATTCCTTATCGACATAGATGCCGCCGTTGCTGCTGATCCGTTTTGGCCAGCCTAGTCCCAGTTGCCATCGGACCATGTCCAGCATGTGAACGCACATGTCGCCAACAATCCCGTTGCCGTACTCCATGAACGCTCGCCAACCGCGAGGGTGCACCAGTTCGTTGTAGGGACGCATCGGTGCGGGGCCGGTCCAAGCTTCGTAATCCAAGTTTGCTGGCGGCGCGGTGTCTGGCGGATTCTGGCGGGCTCGCATGTGGTAATAGCAGCAGATGTCGGCATAAGAAACGTTGCCTAGCAGTCCCGCGTCGACAACCTTTTGTTTCGCTTCAAGCAAGTGTGGTGTGCTGCGACGCTGGGTACCAACTTGAACCACGCGGCCGGTTTTACGTGCCGCATCAAGCATGGCTTTGCTTTCCAGGACATCACACCCCGTTGGTTTCTGGACCCAGACGTCAGCACCGGCGTTAACTGCCGCAATCATCGGTAACGCGTGCCAGTGGTCGGGCGTATCGACAAGAACAATGTCGAGGTCCTTTTCTGCCAGCATGTCCGTGTACGAAGCATACGTCCGTGGTCGCTTTTTAGACTTTTGACGACTGGCGATAAGGTCTGCACATTCATCGAGAAGTTTCGAATCGACATCGCAAAGCGAAACAACCTCCACCGGTTCCACATTCAAAAGCTGTAGAAGGTCACATTTGCCGTACCAACCACAGCCAATCAAACCGACTCGCCGTGGTTGACTGCGTTCGGCCGCATAGGCTTGGTTGGCGATCGATGCCGCGGTCGCAGCCATCGCGGTTCCGGCTAAAAACTTTCGACGGTCCATGATGAAAACCTATTGGTTAAATGAAGTGACGAGTGGATGGGGAATTGTGATGAGTCAACCTAATCTCGACAGGTCGTTAACGCTGCCGGTCCAACGTCGGACTACTGATCAAAAGCGATATCCATGACGACGCCACGTGGTCCGGCATTCAAAATTTGGCTGGGGCCGATCTCCGCACGCTTTTCCCAATCATCGTGGATATGTCCACAGACGACCAATTTCGGCTGTTTGGATTCGACACAGTCGCGGATCGATTGGCTTCCACGAACACGTTCGGTGCTGTCGGCATCAACGGTATTGATCGGTGGCGAGTGAACAACGAGCACTCCAGACTGAGGACAATCGGCAAGCAGTTCGCTTGCTTTTTCCTCATCGAAGTCATACGACCATGATCCAAACGGGGTGACCGGTATGCCGCCTCCCACACCCCAAAATGGGACGCCCAAACATTCGCACCCGGTGCCGTGCAGCACCGTTGCCGATGACCAAATTGCCGCCGCATCACGCAGTTCTTTGTAAGTTTCACCGTTGCCGGGAACCAACACGGAAGGCTTTTCGATATCCTTCAAAATCGAAAGCGTATCGGTCAAGCCGGCGTGTCGGTTTGCAAAGTCGCCTGCCCCGATGACGATGTCGACTTCTTCGGAAAGTTCAACCAAGTGTTTGGCGGCGTCGGTATTGCGATGCAAATCACTAAAACAAAGAAACTTCATAGGTACACAATCTCTCTCAGCGAAACCGTCTTGCGCCGTTCAGATTCTTTCGGCGGGGCGGTGATGTTGCGGGACAGTGATGTTTCGGGTCACTGGTGATGTGGAGCAGTGATGATATCGAAACCATGCATTTGTAGGTTTGTGGCTTATCAGATCGTTCTATTTGCCAATTGCGACAAGGTATTCTTGCCGTCGGCCGCCTTCGTTCACACCGGTGCGAAGATAGAGACGATTGCCAATCGCAACGGGTGATGCAAAGATCGAGTCGCCGGTTTTGATTTCGGCGATCATGTCAAATCGGTCTGGAATCGCAGAGATCACGAATACTTCGCCACGTTCGGTTGCAACGACCAAGTTACCGTCAGCCAGCAGAGGTGAGGCGCTGATGCCACCGCCGAATAGGCGTCGCTTCCACATCTCTTTGCCGTCCTGTGTTCGCCAGCAATAGCCCACTCCATTATCGGCAATCGCGAACACGTAGTTATTGATCGCCAGCAGCGATTGCTCGTAGCACTTAACACGATTGCTCCAAAGTTGCTGTGCCTTGCCGTCTGCTGACACGCACCATGTCCCCGAAACGGGATTGCCACCGCTGACCAAGACTCGGCGCCCGTCCCAAACGACGGTACCACAGATCGCTTCGGTGGTTGTCGATGCGCTCCACATCAGACGCCCGTCACGTGGATCATAACTAGATAACGTGTCGGCACCGGCAATCATCATCTGTGTTTGGCCCGCGATTTCTGTAATCGCGACGGATGCGAAATTTAAGTTTTCTGGGCGAGGGACTTTCCAAACTTGCTTGCCCGTTTCACGATCGAGTGCGTAGATGCCGCTGTCCTGGCCGTCGTACTCGGCAGCAATGATGACCAGCTCGTCAAACAAGATTGGGCTGGCTCCGTATCCGAACTGGAATAACGCCGGTTTGAAATCACAAACCTTTTTCTGCCAGATCTTGCGACCGTCGGGATGCAGTGCGGTGACGACGATCGCGTCGTCAGTGTGAAACGAAGCGAACAAGCGTTGCCCGTCGTAGGCCATCGTTGGCGAGGCGAGTGAGTTGTTTGGGTGGATACGATCGGGAAGCGTTCCCCGATGTAAAACGAATCGGTCGAGTAGCTGTCCGGATTGCGCGTCGACTTTGATAACCGACTGTGTGCCATCTGCATCATCTGCAGTTGTTAGGAAGATACCTGCAGGGGTCACAATTGGTGTGGAATGTCCACGTCCAGGGATTTTAGTTTTCCAAGCGATGTTCTCGCCTGTTTCTAAATTCCATTGCCTCGGCACATTGACATTGTCGGCGGCGTGGTTGTTCATTTCTTCGCCACGCCACTGCGGCCAGATGGACGCATCTTGTGCGTGGACAGTTTTTGGGGACGCCGTGTGGCAACAGGCGATCGCCAGCGAAGCGATCAGGCAGAAAGAAAATCGAAAGTGGTTGAGCACGTTATAATTAGCCTTGATTCAAGGTCAGTGATGAATCGGTATCGTCCAGCATTGGCAATGCAATTAAGACTCCCTGAGTATGACGCGAACACGTCCATTTTTCGAGACCGCGAAGCAGTTTGCTTATTGCCGTCGCGGGCGGGGTGATCGTTCAGCAGCGCATTGAGCCCGCGCGTCAGCAGCGAGCTCAGAAGTGCATTCAGCAGTGAGTTCAGCAGCGCGTGCTGTACGCGGGAGCTTACGCACATGTTACATTGTCGGCCAGTTGGTCCGTTTTCACTTACTTGGCGAAGTTACAGATGCGTGCAGGAATTGTCGGCGTCGGTTTCATGGGTTGGATTCACTATCTTGCCTATCAGCGAAGCCAGCAGGCAGAGCTCGTTGCATTTTGCAGTCGTGACGCTGCGAAACGCTCTGGTGATTGGCGAAATATTCAAGGTAACTTTGGCCCCCCCGGTGAGCAGATCGATGTTTCCGGAATGAATGTCTATGAATCGCTCGATCAGATGTTGAACGATGATACGATCGATTTGATTGATATTTGTCTGCCGCCGGCCTTGCACGCTGACGCTATCGAAAAGTCGATTGCCGCGGGAAAAAAGGTGCTTTGTGAAAAGCCGCTCTCGTTATCAGCTACGGATGCAAATCGCTTGGCTAGTCTCGGCAATCCCGGAGACGTTCTGGTCGCGCATGTGTTGCCATTCATGCCAGAGTTTGGATTACTGGTCGACGCAAAGGCCGATGGAAGATTTGGCAAGCCCATTGCAGGAAGGTTTAAACGTACGATTTCACCTCCCGATTGGATTCCCGACTTTTACCAGCTCGATTCGGTCGGCGGTCCACTGATCGACCTGCATGTTCATGATGCGCATCTGATTCGAGTCTTGTTCGGGATGCCTGAATCGGTCGAAACCGCTTGCCTGCGAAAGGACGACGTCGCGAAGCTTTATGAAACGGTATTTCGCTTTCCCGAGGGCTATCCTGTATCGGCGGGCGGCGGCGTGATCGATTCTCCCGCACGCGGCTTCACCCACGGCTATGAAGTCTCATTCGAAAAGGCGACGATCCAGTTCGAATTCGCCGCATACGCCGACGACACCACAGCAGTCATTCCGTTGGTCATCTTGCACCAAGACGGTACGGTCGAACGTCCTGAGCTAGGCGGTGGAGATCAGATCGACAGCTTTGTCAAAGAAATCGACGCGGCCGCAAAAGCAGTTGATACGGGCGAAGTGTCTCCGCTGCTGGACGGCAAGTTAGCTGCCGATGCGATTCAGATTTGCGAATGGCAGAATGAATAGCCGATTCAGGGGACAATTCGCTAGTGAAACGGAATCAAGGTCATGCCGGTAGCAACGTTATCGTTGAGAACCTGTTTCCAAGCTATCTGAAGATCCAGGATCGCGTGGTGCTTTGCGTGAGAACGGTGGATTCACCATCGAAAGGCCCAGCAGCAAAACGACATTCGCAGTGATAAGTTCGTATCGCGTTATAGGACTTGAACTGACCCAACTGTGCCACTGAATTCCCAGCAACAGCCCAGAGCCAAGCCCGACGACGAGCATTGAAGTCGTGTCGAAGTTGATTGACCGAAACATCGGATGAATCTCTTGAAGTGTTCGGTTTCCTACCAAAACGAGAGGATGGCAGGCTGATCGATTATCAGACAGTTGCCCGATTTGTTCTTCAGCGGCAAATCGATTCGCGGGGTTGGAGACTTGTGCCTGAAATCCGCTTGACCGTCTGAACAATGGGACCGACAAAGGTAGGGCGCCGATTTGGTCGCGTCTGGTGCTCGCAGAAGATTCTGATCAAAAGATTTTGAATCTGGATTGTGATTGCCAAAAGTACGAGAATCGAGGAAAGTGACGGTTGTGGAAAGCAACGGTTTGCGTCAGGCGGTAGTGACGTTAATGGTGTTTCCTTGGCTGCTATAATTGGCGAATCCCATTCGGTGACGAACCATCAATCGGATCCTTATCGAGAAGCGACGAATGCGGCGTTGCTAGGCCTGTTGGTCAATCTGGCTTTAGCAATTGTCAAGCTACTAGCGGGCATCGTCGGCAATTCGTTTGCGCTGCTTTCTGATGCCGCCAATTCGATTGGCGATGTTTTGACGTCCAGCGTCGTGTTGTTTGCACTTTGGTATGCACGCAAACCGCCGGATCCGGAACACCCTTACGGCCACACTCGGATCGAAGCAATCGCGGGTTCGAATGTTGCGGTGCTCATTCTTGTTTCGGCCATCTGGATCGGCTTTGAAGCGTTTCAGCGTATTTTCAGCGATCATTCGATACCACCGGCTTGGACGCTGTGGATCGCCGGATGCAACGTTCTAATCAAGGAAGTTTTGTATCGCTACAAGATTCGAATTGGCCGCCAAACCGGTTCCTTGGCGATCGTGGCCAATGCCTGGGATCATCGTAGCGATGCGCTTTGTTCGTTCGCCGTTTTGATCGGGCTTAGTCTCGTGAGATTCGGTAATGGCGCGATGATGTGGGCTGATGAGATTGCGGCGCTAGCCGTTGTCGCGGCAATCATTTGGAATGCGTTCGGTCTGCTGAGGCAAAGCACGCATGAATTGATGGACGCTCAGGCGGACGAAGGGACCGTCGCGGCGATACGAATTGTTGCCGAAGATGTCCATGGGGTCGAACACGTCGAAAAGCTTTTTGTCCGCAAGTCCGGTTTGGAGCTATTCGCAGACATCCATTTGCAAGTTGACCCAAGTCATACGGTCGAAGAGGGGCATCGGATCGGACACGATGCGAAAGCTGTGTTGTTGGAAGAGTTTCCGAATCTACGTGACGTGCTCGTTCACTTGGAACCGTTTGGCAATCGCTAACGAGCAGCGTCGGATGACTTTGTTACAGACATCATCGGTGGCTGCATAAAAAACGCCCGGCGGTAAACCGGGCGTTTGCATTTGATATTGTCTGGACCGACTGTCGTTACAGCGGCAGGCGTCCAGTTTGGATCTTTGGAAAAGTTCCGGTCAAGCCTTCCTTCATGAACGCGACGACGTCAGCTTCCTCTTGCGGCGTCAGATTCAATGGCTTCATTTTGTCGCTCAACCATTCGTTTTTGTGGCCGCCCTTGTTGTACCAAGCAACCACTTCTTCAAGTGTCTTTTGGCTTCCGTCGTGCATGTATGGGGCCGACATCGCAATGTTGCGAAGGGTTGGCGTTTTGAACGCTCCCTTGTCCTTCTCGACCTTGGTGATCTCATAGCGTCCCAAGTCTGGTTCGGCGACTTCCATTCCGACGCCTAGATTGTGGTATTGCTCGTCGGTAAAGTTGGCTCCCGCATGACACGCTGTGCAGTTGGCTTTACCAAAGAACAGTTTCATGCCGCGTTTCGCCGATTCGCTCATCGGATGTTTCGCAATCGCAGCTTTCAAAGCGTCGTATTGCTCTTTCAACTCAGGTTCTTCGTCCAAGTATTCCAGATCATCAGCAAAGACGGTTTCGAAGGTTTCGATGTCTTTTTGAAAATCGTAAGGCGTTGGACCCGTCACGATGGCACGTTCAAAGGCGGCAAGTGCACGACCGACGTTTTCGATCGAAATGCCATCTTTGAAGACCTTGTCGAATTGCAATTTGTAGACCGGATTTGCGGCAAGATCAGCAATGCAAGAATCGTGAGTATTGCCCATTTCAATCGGGTTAGCGATTGGCCCGATGGCTTGGTCTTCAAGCGTTGCGGCACGTCCATCCCAGAATTGTTCTTTACTGACAATTCGGTTGTAAGAAACCGGTGAATTGCGTCCGCCTTCTTGGCCTTGAACGCCGACACCAAATTGCGTCTGCGCACCATAGCCTTCGGCAGGATTGTGACACGACGCACAGGAGATGCTGTTGTCAGACGAAAGGCGTGGATCGAAATACAGCTGACGACCGAGTTCGACTTTCGCGCGAGTCATCGGATTGTCGCTTGGGATGAAGATATTTCCCTTTGCGGCATCGATGCCTTTGGGTAGATCGATCGAAAGCTCTTGGTGGACGGAATCGTTCGCCAACCATTCCGTCGCCTGTTCAACCGACAGAAGTCCTTCGCCTGGGATTCCGGACAAAAGCGATTCGTCTTCACCTAGCATGACGGTGTTGTCGCCATCTGCAGCCGAAACGTTCGTCATGGCTGAGGCAACAGACACGGTACCGATGGCGACGTAAATCGCTGAACGGACGAGCGAACGCTTGCTGGTCCGCTGATTGAAAAATCGACCAACAGAAGAACGTTTCTTTTTAGGCATTGCGAGATTGTCTTGCTGTGAAATTGGATGGGGACATAAGGTGGGCCGTCCGAGTCACGACATCGCCGAAGTGATCGACCGTCGATGAAGCGGACTCAGTGATCGTCAGATGCGGGATGAAGACCTGCGACCAATTGTCCAAACCCTTGGGCAACCGATCGGGCTCTTCACCGCCGAAGCAAACTCGATTCAAGAACTATTCTAAACCGTGAATTGCTGTGCGACTCAACTTTAGCGGAGCGGCAAAAACTGTTGTTCAGATTTTACAACCAGATCAGCGATTTTTCTGCCGGTAACGCTCAGCGGTAGTTCGCTTAGCTGATCTTGATTGACCCACTGCCATTGGTCAGGGGGGAATTGCCGTGTCTTTGATGTTTTATTGGAGTCCGATTTAACCGTTGCTGCGTGAACATGCAGTTGGATTCGGTATTTGGTCACCCCGTGGCGGATAGTCCTTAACCTGGGGCCAGGCAACACAGGTGTGCCAATTTGGTCCTCAAGCCACTGTGTTGCACAGTCGATGGTGGATGTTTCAACGTCAGTCGGTCTGGGGAAATCCCAAAGACCCGCCCATCGAGCATCATCGGGCAGCTTTCGCATGAGGTATTCACGCTGCGATGCTTGATCACGCGACAAGACCAACGCAAATTCGGTGCGGTCTTCATACTTGATCTTCTTGACCTTCCCTGGGATCTCTTGCTGCAATCCGAGCGCGGCGGTGCGACATTGATTTAAGATCGGGCAAGCGTCACAGTTTGGGTTCCTCGGTGTGCAGACCAAGGCGCCCAGTTCCATTGCCGCTTGATTGAAGGTGCCAAAGTTAGCGCGAGGCAGCATCTGTTCGGAGAAATGCCATAGCCACTTGTTGGCAAGCGTTTCCGTTGGCGAAGCTTTCAGGGCGGCCCAGCGGCTAAAAACCCGAACGGTGTTTCCTTCTAGGATCGGCATTTTCTGGTCGCATGCGATCGAAAGGATCGCCCCGGCGGTATAGCGTCCCACACCCGGCAGATCCAAAACCGCATTCGCATCGGTTGGGAATTCGCCGTTGTACTCCTGGACGATCTTCTTTGCTGCGGCGTGCATGGATCGAACACGCCGATAGTACCCGAGTCCTTCCCAGTGGCGCATCAGGTCCGCTTCATCTGCGTCTGCTAAGGCGGTGACGGTGGGATAACTTTCCATCCAGCGGTGGTAATAGGGCAACACCGTTGCAACTTGCGTTTGCTGCAACATGATCTCGCTGACCCAAACGCGGTAAGGAGTCGGCTCACTGCGCCACGGCAAGACACGTGCATTGACTTTGAACCACTTAGTCAATTGGCGGCGGATCGCACTACGCCATTTCGCATCGTCGCTGGCGTGATCGTAAGGGACCGCAGAAAAATCAGGTGGGCTCGATTGCCGTTTCGGTTGCTTGGGAGAGCTATTGCGTTTCAAGCTTCTTCAGGACTGCAGTTGTGGTAATGATTTGTCGATGGCGACGAATCTCGATTTCGATTTCATCGCCGGGGATATGCGTATTGATCTGTCGCTGCAGGTCATCAAAACGAGTGATCTTTGCATCGTCGATTCGGATGACGATATCGCCCGGCTGGATGCCTGCTTCTGCGGCTCCGCTACCTCGGATCACTTCGTTGACTTCGCAGTAATCTTCGTCCAAGCTTCTGCAAATCACACCAAGGAATCCGCCGCTTCGTGCGGTGATGACGACGCCAGGTAGTTCCGCCCGAAGCTCGTCGACCTGTTCCGGCTGCGTGCCGGTACCCATCAGGTGTAGCGCTTGGCGGATGTTGATCGAAGGGAATTTTTTTAGCAGCGACTCGCTCAACCGGACGTAGCGAATTTCAATCGCATCGATACGGTCTCGCTTTGACAGCACTTCAAGTGACGACGCTGTCAGTTCGCCTTCCATCAAGATCAGCGTCATATCGGATTGTAAACGGATCACCGAATCCAGGACCTCAGGACGGATCGCGTTACCTTCGATGATCGCGTACGGCGTGTTTTTAAGCCAGCGAATCCATGCCAGTTCACGGACACTGCCGTTCCAGTTGCTGTCGATCCGAATCAAATTCTGTGGACGACTTCGTGATCCCAAAGCGACCGTTTCGACGCCAACGATCACTCCGATTTTGGCCAGTTCTTCGCGAGCTTTTGCGTCACGACTTTCGGAGAATGATTTCAGAACCGACTTCGCGATCGTGGCTTTGGTTCCGAACCCTGACTTGGAGATTGATTCCAAAGTCGCGATCGCACCATCGCTTTGCCACGGAGGTTCGTCTTCGGCAATCAATGAGAGTATCTGGATGACCGTTTCTGTCGAATCGAGTTCACCTTCATCAAGGAGTTGCTTCAACGCCGGGATGGAATCGTATCCGCCTTCGACTAGCTTCTGCCGAGCGATTTTCCTTGTTCGATAGCGGTCGCTCTGAAGTTCCTTTGCCCACTGAGCAAGTGAACGCTTTTTGGGCTTGGGAAGCAGATCTCCGAAGCCGACAGATGAAGGCTTTATTTCCGGTTCGCCGGAAGGTTTCTCGTCCGATGTTGTTTGAGACGCAGAATCTTGAGCGTCACCGGTTGATTGGGCTTGCGCGCTCGAACAGCCCAAGAGCAATAGACAGCTCCAGAGCAATAGTCCGAGCACCAGGACAAATCGGCGATTGTCGATCACACGCAATTGATTTATCGCTGGAGTCATTCGCATGTGCCCTGGAAGAAGCAGTGTTAACGTCCTGTTGTTTCATCGTCGCCCTTCACTCCATGAAGGTAGCGTTCAGTACCGCTGGTCTTGTGGGGCCCACTGGTTTTGCGCAGTAGCAAGCGACTTTGTGAGAGATCCCATTGACATTCACCAGCAATGATTCCCTCTCGTGAACAGGATTTCTTCGGCAGCAGGGTTCCAAAATGTTCAGTCAGCGGTGTTCTATCAGCGGCGTTCTGTCAGTGCGGTCCATCGCCTTGGGTTCCAAACAACCGACCGTCGATTGTGTCGGCCGGTTGTTCTCTTGGAAGCAGGGTGGATCAACCGATTGACCAGCGTTCTTTGAACCACTCAACGCGGTCCGCACGTCGCGGGTTGTACTTGGTCGATGGATTGAATTTATGAGTCTTTAGGAATGACATGAAAGCCTTTCCGGGGACTTCGGCGTGCTGTGCAACCATGTCGACATGCTCGCTTTCAGGCTTCCAGTCGTACAAAACCTTGTTGTCCGACTCGAATTTTTCGTCGAGATATTCGATGTTTGACGAGCTGCTGACGACGAAGTCACAGTCTCGCTTGCATAGAAAATTCAGCAGTTTAGAAGCCAAAGCGCGGGTTTCTTCTAGATTTCCGTCGCAAGTCGCCGAGGCAATGTTCCAAATGGTGACAAAGCTGTGCTCATCCTGGTCTTCTGGCGAAATTTTGAAATCGATTTCTTCTTCGGCGGTCGCCATTTGCATTGGTTCCTTTCAGTGGAGTGTTTCAACAGGTCGATTTTAGCCGATTCTGTTTTTTTCTAACAGTGTCTCCCAGGGCGTGACCGGACGTGTCATCCAGGTCTCGATCATCTAGGCAAACGAATCAGCCATTTCGGCGGTTCAAAAAATTCATTTCGCTGAATTGTCTTGCCCGGAGTACACGTCATGACGCAATTGATGCTCTTCGATACCGACTCGCTGACCACCACCGCTGCCCCTCTTGCGACTCCTATTGTTCCCACCACGAAGGCTTCGGCCAAACGTCGTGCAGGTTCTTCATTGGCGGCAAGCCGTCGCTCACCAGCTCAGGCAACTCGCATTCGCCAAACTGAAAACGCCCAAGTTGCTGAAAACTCCCAAGTTATCGCAGAGACGAAGCCGATGATTTCGCCCAGCCAGACTCAGAACACCCAAAGCAGCAGCGGGCAGCCTGGCGACGAGAACATGCACCGTATGGGGGATTTGGCGCGTTTGGTTTTGCTTCGCTACCAGCTGGTTGCCAAGCGTCGCGAAGAGCTCTTGGCGCGATCAGCCCGTCGTGCGGCAGCACGAGGCGACAACTGCACACTCGCTCAGGCCCTCTAAACCCAGCTGACCAGCCAACCCAGCCGATCAGCCAGCATTGCTGGTGGAGTTCGCAATCGCTGCGGAAAGCTCATCAGTCCCCCACCATTGGCTGGGGATTTGTTTTCGAAGCCTGTTTTGAAGTCGCCTGCTTTGAAATTTGAGCCGAACGACGACGGAGCATCCACGCTGTCCAGAGTGCTCCAACCATAAAACCAATCAATCCCGCTAGCGCCAAAAGCATCGCCAAGGGAACGCTGACTTGAAACAGCAATGGCATCCGGACATCCACCGAGGCGGTATTGGCCAGCGAAAAAATCACCAGCACTAACACGCCTGAAATGATCAGACCCCAACGAATTCGCGCCCACATCCAACTGACCTAGCAAGAGAAGTCTGGAAAATTAAAGCCGCAATGCTAGCATCGGATATGCTTGCAATGGGTTTGTTCTTGTGTCTTTTTACAAACCATTCGCTTCTGGACGAATCGTAATGGCCGTCGAGCAAGATTTAATCGAACAACAATTGTTTTCCTTCATGGACGCGCCGCCTGTTCACGCGGTGGCGTTGAAGGGGCAAAACCGTTTACGCTCGAATGGGACCAGTCTAACCGCGATCGAAAATGGAGTTCGCAAACGCTCCCTGGCTGCGGGCCCCCCAACTGCGGAAGCTCGAAGAAACCGGTCTGACATCGCAGGCACCGGTACGAAAGCAGAGTTCGCCCCAGAACCAAACGCTGATCAACCTGATAGTGACAGCCCATCTGCCGGTTCTGGTACTGCTAAGCCTACGCGAGAGCAAGTTATTGATGCTTTGCGGTCCAAGGTTGGGTGTGTTAGCACGGCGCGAGTGAGCCATGCAGGTGTCTTTTCCACGGGCTGCCGACAAGTCGATCAGTGGTTACCCGGACAGGGTTTGCATCCGGCCAGTTTGACCGAATGGGTCGCCGCTCATGATAGCGCGGCTGCGGAATCGGTCGCGATGGTCGCCGCCGCACAACGTCTCGCCGAAATTCAGTCTCGGCCGTTAGTTATCGTTGACTGCGAAGGAACGTTTTATCCGCCAGCGGCGGTCGCATTGGGTGTCCCTGCTAACCGAGTCATTTTGCTGCGTCCAGGCGTTGGTAACGATGCGATTTGGGCAATCGATCAGGCACTGCGTTCGCGAGCGGTTGCTGCCGTGTTTGCTCGATTACCGATGCGGTTGGATGATCGCGATGGGCGTCGACTTCAGCTTGCGGCCGAAGAGGGGCAAACGCCAGGTTTGTTCATTCGAAACTTTCAGGCTCGGCACGCACCCAGTTTTGCCGAAACACAATTTTATGTTGCCGAGCGAAAACGTCCTGCGATCGCCAATGATCGCCAGGGCGCCAAACGTCTTTCGGAAACACACGATCAAGAAGTCATTTCGATAACGCTTGATCGTGTTCGTGGTGGTGTTAGCGGAAAGCACATTGAAGTGCGATTTGATGACACGGCTATTCTTCGTCCCGTTCCGTCCAGCGATCCACAGCGTCATGAAACGGCTGCTAAGCGTCTGGCTTCGCAACTGGCCAATCCAGCGATTGCGCAGCGAGTGGCGGCGAAGCGAAAGTCACGCGTCGCTTCTTGAGATCGATTCATCGAGCGATGCATCATTGGCGTCCGACGCCAAGTCATCGCTTGCGCAGCCAGTCATCCTTTGGAAGAACGATCCTCGCAGGGGACGAATCGTTGTCGATTGCTGCGATCGTTCGGCGCAGTTAGGCGTACGACCGGCAATCGCGATTGCTCAAGCGACCGAACTTGTTTACCGAGCAACAAAACACAACACTGCTGAAAACGCTTCGGCTGTAAAGCCAATCGAACCCATCGCTGTAGAACATGATCCGATCGCGGATCGTCTCGCCCTTGAAAAGATTGCCGACCAATTGCAAGTCGCTATCTCTCCGATGGTTGCCATCGAGTCTTTAGAAAAGCGACCTTGGTCGGGCCGAGTCCTATCGGAACCTGACACGCTGTTTTGTGACCTTCATGGGATCGTTCATCTCTTTGGAAATGAACAAGGCGTCATCAATGCCGTGCACCGAATCCTTCACTCCGCTGGAGTGATTGGAAAAGTTGCGATCGCCGACACGCCCGCATCGGCCTGGGCCCACGCACATTACAACCCCCAAGCGGATTTCATTTCGAACCAAGGCGTCGGTGACTTGTTATCGATACCGGTCAACGGTTTGCGCATCGAAACCGAAACGAAATACACCTTGGACCGTTTGGGAATTCAAACGATCGGTTCATTGCTGCGACTGCCACGTGCGGGATTGGCACGACGACTTGGGGAAACGATCGTCAATCGCATTGGCGAAGTCGTCGGTGAGATCGATGTTCCGATCGAAGTTCACCATGGCGATCAGCAGGTTGCTGAGTCTCTAGAACTTGAATACCCGACCGATGATTTAGAGATCATCGATGATCGCATTGAAGGGCTTGTTGAACAAATCGTCGCGAGGTTGGCGACAAACCAACGTGGGGCACTGCGGTTGGTCTGTCGACTTGACTTAGTCGGTCATTCGCAACTTACCACGACGATCGGTCTGTTTGCCCCCACACTGGATGGGAACCATCTTGCCAGCTTAGTGCAATCGAGTGTCGAAACATTGAAGGTGAAAGCACCGATTGTCAAGTTGACGTTGCAAGTGTTGCAAAGCGACCGGATGCGCAGTCGGCAAAACTCGCTGTTCACCGAAGCTGAATCATCCATCGCGTGTGACTCGGTCAGTGACCGCTCACTTGCCCAGCTAGTTGATTCCTTAACAGGACGTTTGGGACGCAATTCGGTGCTCGGGATCCGTATGGCGAACAACCCGCTTCCTGAAAAGGCTTATCGCGTTTACTCGCTAACTGATCACCGCACGCGTCGAGCGCTTTCACGTCTGCCTTCAAAGATTCGTCCGGCAAAAACTGGAAAGTCATTGCGTTTGCCGTCGGCGTCCGATACGAGGCGCCGGCCAATGCGATTGTTGCGAACACCAATTCAGCTAACATTGATTCGCGGCAATGAAGCATCGAATCAAAGCACACAAATGGATCGTCCTGTTTCAGCTAAGCTGCCGGCATTCCGAACGGATGGTCAAAACCACTACATCGCATATTGGTGGGGACCGGAGCGAATCGAAACCGGATGGTGGGAGGGGCCATCGGTTCGACGAGATTACTATCGCATCGAAACTGACACCGGACAGCTGTGGTGGATCTTTCGAGACATCACGTCTGGCAACTGGTTTTTGCATGGACGGTTCAGTTGAACAGATTCAGCGCTACACCATTGAATTTGATCCGTCGCTGTGGGTTGACCCTTAAGCAGGGCTGCCGATCGATTTTCTAAGGGAAAATCGACCTCTTTACTTCCGTCGAAAGTTTTCATCTTCGAGGGGTTCCGGGATTTTTCGATCTAGAGTCCTCAAGGAATGGTGTTCCCTGATGGGGGATCACCAGGAGTGGCTGACGTTTTCTGGGCGACGCCCCGACCAGTAATTGTGTACCGGCATTCCGGTTCACAGCTCGCAGCCAAGTTGTCACTTAATGGCTTTGCCACTTGTTGGCACAGTGAACTGATCAAACCACCGAGTGCGGTATCAAGACGGATGTCGTCGAGCCAGCATGGTCGTAGCGTTTGCCGGTCGCTGCAAATGTCACAGTTTTTTCCGGGGACCAGGAGTGCGAGTCTACACAGATCTACCACTTCAGTATCGTGTCGTTGCATTGTGCATCGCCGGACCAACATTAATGGTCGCGGCAATGCTGTATGTCTATAAAAGCGATTGCCACCAACGCGCATTAGAAAACACCATCGAAAAGGCTCGTGCGATCTGTCTTGAGACAGAAGCGTCAGAAGATCAACGTCGGATGGATTGGGACAACGGCGTGATCTCGCATGACGAATTTATCGCGCTAATCCGTGACGGACGAAAGGAGGAGGCCCTGCCTTTGCTTCCTGTGATCGCGGCACAACACGCGGCGATGAGTCGTTCGTCTGAAGGTGGTTACGAGTTCCGTGTGCCGGTTGATAAGGCTCGCAATCCAATTCATGTCCCAACGGAAATGGAGCTTGCTGCACTGAACGAGATCCGGCGATTGGATCTTAGCGAGCACACATACGTTGATACAGCGAATAATCGGGTGCATTACTTTCGACCAATTCGTGTGTCGCAAAGTTGTTTGCAATGTCACGGTGACCCTAAGACCTCCGAGACGATATGGGAGACTGCGGGTGAACCCGCATTGCCTGGCAAGGCGATGACGAACTGGAAGGATGGCGACATCGAGGGGGCTTTTGAGGTGATCCAGTCACTCGATAAAGCCGATGCGGCGGTGACGAGGCAAATGGCCAAAGTTGGCGGTGTGGCAATCATCGGACTGCTTTTAACCGCCGCCGCGACATGGCTCGCACTCAAACGTACTGTGACATCACGGTTATATCGTTCGGCTCATTCGATCGAGAAAGCGACACATTCGCTCCGCCGTCTGAGCGATCGGTTGGAAGAGTCTGCAAAATCAACTTCGTTTGATTCGACATCGATGACCGCGTCAGTCGCAGAAATCTCCTCGAGTGTGAGCGCCTTGGCTTCGGCTTCTGAGCAAATGTCGACGAGTATTGCGGATATCTCGGAGAACATGAATCGAGCGGCGGCAGTGGCGGTCCAGGCTGTACAAGAGTCGAACGATACAAACAAGGCGATCGAACACCTCACAGAAAGCAATCGAAAGATCGAGAGCGTTATTTCGATCATCAACGGTTTGGCTGAACAAACAAACTTGCTCGCCTTGAACGCTACGATCGAGGCTGCAAGAGCAGGTGAAGCTGGCAAAGGGTTTGCCGTTGTTGCGAACGAAGTGAAAGACTTAGCGAACGAAACCAGCAAAGCGACCAAAAGTATCACCGAAGCGATCAGCGAGATTCACTCCGATAGCACCGTTGTTACCGACTCGGTTCGTAGGATTCAAGGAATCATCGCGAGGATGTCCGAATCACAGCAGTCCATCGCATCTGCAGTTGATGAGCAAACGGCGACAACATTGGAGATCAGCCGAAGCATTGGCGAAGTCGCCGCGGCGGGTGACAACCTAACCGCACAAGTTGCCAGTGTCGCGAGCAACACTCAAACCAATGTCGTTCAGATCAAAAGCAGTCGCGACGCCGTTGTCGGAATAGAAGAAATGGTTCATGAGCTACGCGAAATCATCGACGGTGCTAGCCATGTCCATCATGTCGTTAGCATCGATGACTGATAGCCTACTGGTTTGAAAATGTTGTCTTTCAATGCGTGGAAGTAGCGTGATGTTCCGCTGGTTTCGCGGAGTAGAAGGCGACATTGTGAGAAACAGCATCTCAATAACAACAGATCTTCAATTGATATCGAGTCGGTCGTGAAATCAACTTTGATCGACCTAGTCGCTTTTGACTTGTGTTTTGGAAATTGCCCTCATCGGTGATAGGCCAAGGACAAGTTTTACAGGCAAGTGTGAAACGTTCGGTTCGTTTGTCGCACGACATTCAACCAAACTTTGTTTGCTTCAAATTTACTGACACTATCCTCAAGAACGATAATGCCCGGGGGGGACTGATCGTGATCTTGCAATCCGTTTTACTTGACTTGGCGTGGATTCACCGTAGTGTGAATCATGTAGAGATTAACAACGCGACAACGAATCGCGTCCCCACATTACTCCCTTTGTGTGAGCATCTAGAGGCCTTTACCCGCAAGCCGTACGGCTTCGATGGAACTGAATCGGAACTCTAGACTTGCCTCGTCAAACGAGGCTGAATTTGTACTCACATTTTCTTTTGACCCCTGCTGGGTTCATCGGGAGAACAGCATGACTTCTGCAACTGCACTGACAGACCGCACGTTTAAATCATCCACCGCAAAAGCAGTCGAAAAACTAGAACAAGCCAACGGCTTTCAGACCCCACGCGTTCTGTGTATCGATGACGATCCAGACGTTTCGCGGTCCATCCAATTGCGTCTAGGACGATATGGATTGGATGTCAGCGCCGCCTACTTTGGTACCCAGGGATTTTGGGAAGCGACCACGAACCATCCTGACTTGATCATCATGGATCTCGCTATGCCCAACGGTAATGGCGAATTCGTCTTGTCGTCGATTCGTGCCAATACACATACGCAACAGATCCCCATCATTGTGCTGACAGGGATGCGTGATCCGAAGCTAAAGAAGCAGATCCTCAGCGCCGGTGCTGATGAGTTTCTTACCAAACCGGTCGAGTTTTGTGAGCTGTTGGAAGTGATTTCACGCTACGTCAAGGTGCCAGAGATTC
Source organism: Stieleria sp. JC731 (assembly GCF_020966635.1). NCBI lineage: Bacteria > Pseudomonadati > Planctomycetota > Planctomycetia > Pirellulales > Pirellulaceae > Stieleria > Stieleria sp. JC731. The sequence goes on from NZ_JAJKFQ010000011.1 coordinate 1,521,683, forward strand.
CACCGGATGAGCAATCGACGTTCGAGAAACGCCGTCGTCGTATGCGAAGGAGGTCACGATGAAAGTCCTATTGATCGAAGATAACCCAGGCGATGCCGAACTGATTCGGCGAGCGCTCCGTTCTTCACACATCCAATTTGACTTTCACGCCGAGTCTCGGTTGGAACCCGCACTGTCACGTCCGGACCTAGAAAGCTTCGACATTATCCTGACTGACCTGACGCTGCCCGATAGTGACGGATTGTCTAGTGTCGAGAGGGTCATCGAATGTGTCCCCACCGCGCCGGTCGTTGTGCTAACGTCATTGCCAAACGATGAAGTCGCGATCGAAGCGATTCGTCGCGGGGCACAAGACTATATCGTAAAAGACCACGCAAACGAGTACACGCTTAGCCGTAGCATTCGACATTCGATCGAACGGCAATCCATGTGTACCGAAAACGAGCGGTTACTTGCAGACCTAGAAGAAAGCAAAGAGCTCTTAGAAAAAAAGAACGCAAAACTTCAAGAGCTTTGTGAAGCAGCCCAGCAGTCGATCGACAATATTTCGCATGAGTTCCGTACACCACTGACGGTTATCATCGAATACGCTTCGATCATCAGCGAAGGAATCGTTGGTGATGTCAATGATGAACAACGACGCTTTCTGGATGTAATCGCTGATCGTGGAAACGATTTGAACAACATGGTCAATGACATGTTGGACGTCAGCCGACTCGAGTCCGGTGTGATGGGGATCTCTCGCGAAGAACATAGTGTCGAGGAAATCCTTGACCATGTCGAAGGGTCTCTGATGCGCAAGGCACAGGTCCGCCAGATTGAATTGACCACGAATATCGAAACAGGCCTGCCCCACGTCTATTGCGATGCCGAAAAGATCGGTCGAGTCATTATCAACTTGACGATCAATGCGCTCAAGTTTGCGAGTGAACGCGGCAAAGTTTCAATCGATGTCCGTCGTGTGTCGGACGACGAGATTGAATTCGCCGTGTCCGACAATGGTCATGGTATTCCCGCAGACAAGCTGGAAGAGATTTTTGAACGGTTTTCTCAACTGGGTTCTGGTCCGATCTATCACAGCACCAAAGGATTTGGCCTCGGACTGAATATCGCTCAGAACTTGGTGAATTTGAACTTCGGTTCGATGACTGTTGATAGCGAAGTCAACAAGGGAAGCACGTTCAGGTTCACCGTTCCAATCGCGAGCCCACAGGGAATTGTTAAACGCTATTTGCAATGGCTGAAAGTGCAGCAAGACATCTGTGACATGTTAAGCGTCATCCATGTCAGTTGCGATTCGGTTGAGGAGTCGGATGAAATCGATTCGTTTCTGCGGTACCTGGTACGGCCGTACGACTTTGTGAGCCGAACGCGGTCGGATGGATGGACATTGCTTGTCAATGCGCCTCGGTTTGAGCTCGAAACGGTTCAGAAACGGATCGAGAATGAACACGAATTTCTCAGCCGGAATCGGCCTCAAGGCCCACTTTCGAAGATTCATGTCGAATTGGATCGGTCTTGGATGATCGACGATGCGATCGATCATCTCGTCGATTTGGTCGAGCCTGTTGAACCGGAGGCCTGTTATGTCTGATCAACTAATTCTGATCGTTGATGATGAAGAACAAATTGTCAGCAGCGTACAGCTCCGGTTGAAGGCACATGGATATGAAACTGTCACGGCCCACAACGGAATCGAAGGAGTGGAGAAGGCAAAAGAACATCGTCCCGATGTGATCTTGATGGATGTCCGCATGCCGCAAATGGACGGGATGCAGGCGCTACGACTGTTGAAAGACACCGAGGCGACCGCAGGCATCCCTGTGATCATGTTGTCGGCAAGTGTGGCCGATCAGCGGACGACGATTGATGCCGGAGCAAGGTTTTTCGTACCGAAACCCTTCCAATTCAAGAAGCTTCATGATGCCGTCAAGGCGATTGTGAATTGATGTTACAGCAGGAAACCGAGTCTCTTTTCAAGAGTCTGACAACGATGAAACCTAAAACAATTCTCTTCGCCGATGACGATCCCGATTTGCTTCGGCTGCTCGTCGCGAAATGCAAAGCGATCAGCCCTCATCTAGAAGTTGTTTACGCCCGAAACGCGATGACGGCGCTAACGACGACCAACGTGCTACGTCCGGATTTGGTCTGTATTGATGTAAACATGCCTCGTGGCAACGGAATGGCGGTCTGTGAAATGATCGCCGCACACGCGGATCTCAATTCCATCCCCATTGTTGTGCTTACCGGCATGCAAGACGATGACACTCGAAAACGATGTCAGCAGATCTCTGCCCACTACGTCTCCAAGTCGGGAGCAGTTTGGCACCAGTTGGAACCGATTATTCGGTCAATTCTTCCATCGGAAACGGCTCCAGAGCCCGAGATTGAATCGGAATTGGAAATCGATTCTGTCGAAACCGAAATGTCAGTGGAAGACTTTCTCAACGCTCTCGATGCTCCGCTTAGTGCGCCAGTTGAATCAATTGAGGAAGCGGTCACCGGCAGCAATCCGACTGTTCTGGTGATCGATGATGACCCAGCATGGGGTGGATTGATCAAGCGTCGGTTGGAATCCAAGGGCATTGACGTTCTGCATTCAGTCGAAGGACTGGGAGGATTTCGCCAGGCTGTACAGAACGATGTGATCGGCATCATCCTGGACTATGAAATGGATGACGTCCAAGGAGACTACGTTCTTGGAAGGCTAAAGGACAATCCGATCACCAAGGACATTCCAGTGATCGTTGTCACAGGCCAAGCCAACAACGCTCTGAAACGCAAGGTGTTAAACATCGGCGCTTCAAGTTTTCTGAATAAGCCTTGCACGTGGGATCGTTTGTGGGCCGAATTGCAACGCCGCACCGCGTTGCCTGTCTAGGACCCTTTGGATTCCACAAACGCTGGACGCGCCACCCTCGCACGGGCGGGCACGGGGATCAAGGTCGGGTTTCACCGTCCTTGATCGGCGACCCGATCAACGGTCGATCGTCTATTTGATTAGGGGCAAATCGACGAAAGACTACAGCTAGTTAGGTTGTCGAAGACGAGCCAGGCCATGTATCACCAATGCATGGTACTGGCTCGTGGCTTTTAGAACTCGCGACGCGATGAACTAGTTGGAAACTAATTCGCGAGGCCGACAAGGTGCAGTGCTGATCAACAGTTGATCGGGGATGCAGATATGAAAGGTGGATCCGACGCCGATTGCTGTTTCCACAGTAATTCGACCTCCCATCTCGGTGACGATTCGTTTGCAAATCGCCAGGCCGATTCCTGTACCTGAATACTCTTCGCGGCCGTGTAGCCGTTGAAACGGCTCAAAGATCTTTTTGTCGAACTTTGGGTCCATTCCGATGCCATTGTCCATCACGCTGATGGTGCAATATCCGTTTTCGACTTTCGATCGAATCTCGATCAGCAGCGGTCTGGAGCGGTCGGAATACTTGATCGAGTTTGTGATCAGGTTTTGTAGCAACGAGTACATCTTGGTGGGCACTGCAAGGATTGTCGGCAGTGCCTCACAGCGAAGTTCCGCATTGGTTTCTTCGATTGCCATCGCAAGGTCCTGCCGCAAGTCTTGCATCGCAAGATTCAAATCGACCTCTTCAGGTTCTGATTGTGACGATCCGAATCGCGAATACTCCAACAGGTCGCTAATCAACTCCTGCATGCGTTTGGCATTGTTGTTGGCGAAATCGATATAGCGATTGGCGTCTTCATCGAGCTGTTCGGCGTATTCTTGTCGCAACAGATCGGTGAAGCAGGTGATCATTCGAAGCGGTTCTCGAAGATCATGCGATGCGACATGCGTGAAACGCTGCAGTTCTTGGTTTTTTCGCGCCACATCATCCGCATTCTCCTTTTGTTGAGTGACGTCGATGATGATTCCTGCGGCGCGGAGCGGCCGACCGCAGGCACGTCGTTCGACGATCTTTCCTCGTGATTGGATCCATTTGTAGGAACCATCGGAACATTGAATTCGCGTGATCGAACCAACTGTATTGGACGAAGCATCTTGTTGCTGTCCGAAAATACCTCCCGGGCTGTCTTCTGGGTGCAGTAGCCGATGAATCTCTTCAATCGAGCTCGTATTTCCGTTGATGTTGTAACCGAACAACTTGTTGAATTGATTGTTGACTGTGACGCTTGCACTGCCGTAGTCAACGTCCCAGATTACCGCTTCGGCTGAGTCTACAACCAGTTCGAGGCGTTCTCGCCATTCGGCCGCTTTACGCTGTGCCTGATAAAGCTTTGCATCTCGATCAGCAATTTTGCGTTCAAGGTGCTTTTGTTCGACTGCGGATCGAATGGTGCTGTCGAGGATTTCCCCCGTCAACGTGGCTTTCACTAAGTAATGCTTGGCCCCGCATCGGATCGATTCGGTTGCGATCGATTCGCGTCCCAATCGGGTCAACGTGATTACCGGGAGAAAGGGGTGGCTGAGTATCGTCTTTCGAATGAATGCGATACTTCCCTCACAAGGAAACGCATCATCGATCAAAACACAGTCAGGAACCTTCTTCGCTAAAAAGCCGTTGGCTTCTTGAAGTGAACTCGCCGTCGATGCGTTCACGGCGATCGTGTTCAGGTTTTTTAGGTTCCGAGCAATCCAATCACGGTCATTCGCATCACCGTCGATGACCAAGACTGAAAGTTCATGTCCACAGGTAATGGAATCATTCACTGTCGCGATGGCGTCATCGATGATTGATAATAGTGGCTCGTACTGAAGTTTAGAGACGCTGATGAAATCACGGACACTGCTGTGAAATACGTTTGCGGCGACAAATTCGTTGCGGTGACCGGTCAAAATGACGATCGGTAACTTTGGATTTTTTTGGTGAAGTAAGTCGACGACCGGTTCCGCACATTGACATTCAATTTTTTCGTCGAGGAAAACGACGTCGGGACTTATTTGGTCGGTTTTGTCTAGGCCGCTAAGGCAATCATCGGCATGATGAAGTGTGAAGCGGCGATCTGGATTTCCAATCGCCTGGCCACAACTAAGTATGCTCGAAAACTTATCGAAGCTCGCGCGATCGGGCGTGATCACAAGAATTCGGCAATCGCGATCATGTTCGGCGTTTTCATTCATAGGCTTACAGCGTTCCAAGTAAGGCGATGACCTATTGAGGACATTCGAGACGGCCTTCGATTCGACCGATCGCGGCGAGTTAACGGCAGTTTGCAAAGATGGCTAAGTCGACAATGCACGTAACGGATCCAGTTGCTTCGTCTTGGATTCGTCGTAGGACGGCACCGATGGCAATCATCGGTTTTCAAAGTCTGCAAGCTACTGATACAGCATCAGAATGTGAGACCGAGTATTGATCGCGCCAATCGCCGACGCATTTATCAGTGTTCGCCCTGAACGCCGCGTCGGTACCACGACATTTGAAAGGAGCGACTCGATTCACCGGTTGGACTTCCCTTACTTGGAGACGTCTAGTGACATTCACTGTCGCAGTCTGGCGGTAGAACCGAGTGTCGAACAACTGACGACACGCTTTGCACACCCGAAGTATCACAGCGCGTTCATGTAAACAGCGGCGGGTTTCTCCAATCATGGGGGGAACCTACAGCAGGGTCACAGAAGCACACTGTACTTGTCAGTGGACCATTCAGTACTTGGGTGGATCGCTTGCTACAAACGATCCTGAACGCGACGAAGAAACGACTGCGGTCGTCTGAAAACCAACCTGCCAAACGTCATTCGGCAAACGAGATTAATTTGGCCATTCAGCTGAAGTCTCGTCGAAGGATACCAGCAAAGCTTTTAGCTGACAGCGTTCCCTCATCGAATCCGATCGTCCCCAAGATGATCGGCAATCGCTAGATCAAATCGCGTAGTGAGCGAATCGCCAGAGGTTCCTTGGTGGCAAAGGGTTCGCCGTATCGTCGGGCGATTAGGTTTCCGAAGTAGCCGGCGTCCGTTGTCAGTCGGTCCATCATTGTTGGCGGATCTGTCGGACGGCCAGTGATGAATTGACTTTCGTACGCCATGATCGATGCGAGCTTGCGTTCGAACGTCTCACTGATGTCAACAATCCAATTCGGCTGAACAGCTAAGCGAAGATGGATACAGAAGTAGTAGTACAAACGCTCGGGATGGAATCGCTCGCCAGGCATGTCTGACTTGGAAAGCTTCGAATAGAAACGAGCGGCTTCGATCATCTCCGTCGCCGCAACATGATCGGGGTGGGCGTCGTGAAAGAATGGTGCAAAGATCCAACGTGGGCGAAGCATGCGAAAATAGCTGGCCACATGTTTTCGGTTTTCGATGGTGTGCACCAATTCGCGATTGGTTAAACCTGCATTGCCGCGCCATGTTGGTCGAAGGATCTCTGTGGCTCGCAACGTTTCAGCTCGTCGAATCTCTTCGCTGCCGTGAGGAGTGGGCTCACCGGTGGTAAGATCCAAAATCCCAACTCGCATCCCTTGATCAACCATCTTCGCAATCGTTCCCCCCATTCCCAGCTCCGCGTCATCGGGATGAGGCGCGACCACGAGCATGTCCAATGGCTCGATCGGTTCAATGGTTTCCGGTCCGTCGGTGTGAATCTTCATCGTTGGTAAATCGGGAGGTAGTGATAGCGTACCGATAGCGACAAAATCGCGAGTGACGTCGAATAGACCATGCCGACGTTTCGTTCTTCGCCGCTGGGGGACATCCAAGACCCATCACGTCTTTGTCGCGGCAGCAGCAAAGACGCGACGACCTTTCTCGCTTCTTCGTTAAACTTGCCACCAGCTTGATACATTCCTTGGGCGTAATAGTACAGCCCATAGAATAGGTATCGCTCACTAACCTTGGGTTCGTTTTGCAACAACCAGTTTGCCGCCGCCGCAACTTCTTTGGCGTCGTATTCTCCGCACACCTGCATGGCCAACAAACCCGCAGCGGTCATCGTAAACGAGGGATGCGTTTGTCCGGGGGTGTAGCTGAAACCACCGCTTCCGGAGCCCTGTCCACTGAAACGCCCGGTGAACGAATTTCGTAGGTATTCAAGCGCGCTCTCGATCGCCTCGGCAGGAACATCCAATCCATCGTTCTTCGCTGATCGCAAAGCCATCAGCTGCCAAATCGATACCGACAGATCGCTTTCCGGAGATCCCGGCGTGTATCGCCAACCACCTTGCAATCGACGAGCTTTGGGAACTGCCTGTGATGCAAGGATCAGTCGAATGGCATGTTCCAGTCGGTCATGGATGGCATTGTTCTGTTCAACGGTGGCGCCCATGCCTAGCATTTCAGTCAGCATCAGTGTCGCGATGCCGTGGCCGTACATCCGTGATCCGTCGTGCTGTCCCAGGTAGCCGGAGTCGGTTTGATGGTGAGCACGTAAAACGAAATCGATTGCGGCACGCATCGCGCGGCCGTTACGCGTCGGCTCAGATGGCTCCGTTCCCACCGCGGCCATTGCCATAATGGCGAGTGCTGTCAGAGCGACTTCGTGTCCTCGGTCGGTAATCGATCCCGCCGCAATATGACTGCCCGTACGTTGATTGCTGATCAAGTACTCGACCGCGCGGTTGCAGGCATCGTCAAGTTGATCGTTGACATACAAGTTGTCGACGGAAAGGTCTTCTTGTGCGACTGCGCTACCAACGTGCCAAGGAATGAGCCCACCGGCACCGGCTGCAAATCCGCCTGTTATCGCGGCCAAGAGATTTCGCCGCTGAATACCACTCATTCTTTCGTCTCCGCCGAGCGTTTACTGATCGCTTTGAAGTACGCTTTCACTTCTGCCGCGTAACCTCTCGGGATACGTGTCTTTCGGCCTTGGTTGGCGTTCTCGACCCCTTGTTCGCGAAGGTCTCCCCAATCGCCGTCGACAATATCAACATCGCCGACTTGGTTGCTGCCGTTTGGCGGCTCGCCGCTGCCGGCTTCCGAGACCGGGTTGGACGACTGCTTTGATCCTTGTGATTGGTCACCTTGCTGACCTGATTGAGCTTGCGCAAGACTTTGCATTCGCTGTTTGGCTGCTGCCTGCAGTTGTGCGTCAAGCATCTGGGCCAGGGTTGGCGACGCTTGAGCAGCATTCCCGGCAGATGAAGCGTCTGACTGCTGACCGGCTTGGTCGCCTTGACTTGCTCCGTTAGCCTGCGAACTGCTACCGCTCGGTTGTCCAGAACTTTGCTGCATCCCTTCGCTCGGATTGCCAGCCTGTCCGTTCTGGCTGTCCTGCTGACCTTGGTTGGCAGATTGATTTTCAGACGATCCTGAAAGTGAGCGATCCAATTCATCCAGCGTCTGAGCCATTTGTTCGGGGCTAGCCTGGTCGAATGCTGTCGGCCGAGATTGACTGTCGGAACTGTTTCCGTCTGCCGGTGAGTTCTGGTTTTGGCTGGGCGACATATTCGGTTGGCGTGTCGCATCGGCACTAGGCAGAGGCTGCTGATTCATTTGTTCCGAAGCTTGTGAATCGGAATTCGCGGATGAACTGTCTGCCGGGGCTTGGTTGGATGCGGATTGAAACTGTTCGGTCAGCCGATCCGCTTGCTCATCGATCTGCTCCGACGCTTGACTGATCGCTTCGCTCGCCTGCGGTGAAACCGAATCATCTTGTTGGGTTTTGTCCAAGAGGTCGCCGGCGGATTTTGAAGACTGCGCCGGTTGCATTTCGGTGCGTTTTGCCGCTTCGGCCAACTGAGACGCGATCGCTTCACGCTCGAGCCGTTTTTCGTGTCTTGAGGCTCGCATCAAATTGTCAGCCGCCTGTTGTACGTCTCGCGAAACGGCGTCTTGTCGGTCGCCACTATGTCTGGCATGGTCACGGCTTGCGCGTAAGTCATCTGCAAATTGTGATTGCTGAGACATTTGATCGAGTTCGCGAGCGATATTTTCGAGCCGTTGCCCAACGTTTTCGGCAAGCTTTTGCCCCAACTCGGAGGCCGGGTTTGCCTTTTCTAGATCGTTGGCCTTGGTGTCATTGATATCGTTGGCGCGGCGATTGGCGTCTTCTCGGCGGTCACGAGCGAGTTGCTTCGTGGTCTTCGCTTGCTCTTCAGTCCGCTCAGCTTCGGCGAGACGATCCTGTTGCTTTGCAATTTCGTCCTTTCGCCATTGATTGTCAGGTTCGTTCTTTAAACGTTCCTGTTCACGTTTGATTGATTCGGTGGATTCTCGGATCGTTTGTTGAGCACGATTAATGCGTTGATTGGCTTGCGTTTCATTTGAATTCCATCGATTGCGTTGCTGATTGAGTGCGTTCAATTCTTGATTGCGAAGTCGATTTTCATTTTGTCGCATATTGGCAGCCGCTCGATCTCTGGCATCATCCGACTGGTGGAGATCTCGTTCGGCGGAGCGTCCCAGTTGCTTGGAAGCTTTGTCGACCGTGCGGTGAGCTTCACGAAGTTGTTCTTGCATCTGACTTGCCGCTTGCTGCAATTCGGAAAGCGTCGAATCGCCGCGTCGAGCCTGCTCGGTCGATTTGATTGCCTGGTCGACTTGCTGACGAGCGTCTTCAAGGAGTTGTCGGCCATCGGCATCATTGCCCCAGCCGGCTGCAGATTGGGCGGTCGGTAGCGTTCGATCCCGCAAGGTTTCGGCGCGTTGGATAAACTCTTCAAGCAGCATCCGCTGTTGCTGTTTCTGTTCACTGAATGCATCGTCGTCCTGTTCAAGTGAACGTTGCAGTTGCCTTTCTTGGTCTGCGGATTGGCGCAGGCTGCGGACGGCATCATCAACAATCGAATTGGAAATGTCACTTAAGGATTCCTGCATCGGCTCATTTCGTTGCAGTTCCTCTTCGAGTTGACGCAGCAATTCACGCGGATCTTGTGAAGCCGAACGAGCCATCTGTTCGGCTTGTTCATAGCGGTTTTGGAGCTGTTGTGCAGCTTGCAGTTCTTGCTCAGTTTGCCGGAGCTGTTCGCGTGATTCAGAAATATCTTCTCCCGCGTCAAGCTTTTCGAAATGTTCCGCGGTCTGTTGCAGTCGGTCTTCCAGTTTTGACAAACTCTGTTCAGCTTGTTCCATGGCCCGCTGACGTTGTTGGTCAGTGGATGCGTTTTCGGCTTGTTTCGCCGTTTGTTTTGTCTCTCGCAAAGCTTCAGCGATCATTTCTGCAGCCGCATCCGCATCGCGAGCCCGCTGACGTTGCTGTTCATCGGTGATCGTTGCAGTGTTGGCTTCATCGATCAATGACTGCACCGTCTCGGTCGCTTTCTCGGCGGCTTCATCGATCGATTCCAAAGCCTGGTCGGTAGCTTTGGCGTCGGAGGGGTCCTGCTGCTCAGTTGACTTGGCGGCCTCATCGGATTTCTGCGCCGCCTCGCGAGCCTGCTTGGCAGCTTCGCGGGCCTGTTCGGCAATTGTTTGGACGTATTTCCGCAGAGTTTGACGAGCTTCCGTTTGAAACTGCTGGAGGTTGGTTTCGCCAACATCGATCCCTCGCGAAATTCCCTCGAGCGGTAGTGCTGCGGAAACGAAGGGATCGTTACGCCAAATTCGAGCGTCGAGTTTATCTTGTGCTGATCTCCACTGGTCGCTGTGACGAATCTGATCCAAGTCGCCAAGGAATTCCCAGTCGATCCCCGCATCCCGAAGGTAGATCAACGCGAGTTCAAGTCGGACATTTTGATACTTCATCCAAATCGAGTGGTAGATCTTTCGAAGTGCTGAACTGTCAGGTTGTCGCTCACCATCGCGGATTGCCAAGATGGCTTTTGCCGTGTTGCGAAGCTCACCTGTCGATTCCAATATTCGGATCGCTTTCGCGATCGCGTTGAAAACCTCTTCTGGCGATTCTTCTTTGTAAGGTTGGAAACCGGATTCGGTGACGTTTTTAATCGCTCGACTATAGAGCCCAAGATCGGACGCAAGGTCAAGATCTGAACGCTGCTTATGGCGACAGAGGCTTTCCCATCCGGCCGACCGAACGAGGAGCCGATTGAGCTGTGTCGTAAAACGCAATTGATGCCAGCGGGTTTCGATTGCGGCAAGTGCGGCTTTGTTGGCGTCCTTTTCTTCTTTTTCCGATTTGACGGAACGCTCCCATTGCCGTCCGCGATCTCGCAAAGAGTTGGTTTCGGTCGTCAAAAATCCAACTTCGCGTAACATGTCTCGTTCCAACCGCACCAAGTGGTCGTGGATCCCGTGATCCATCACGTCTTGGGGCCGACTTTCTACTTCGCGCAAAAGAGATTCAACGACCGCTTCGATTTGATCTCGTTCTGCTCGCTCTTCGACGAGGGTTTCCAGTTGCAAAACCCATCGCTCGGACCATCTGGACCAGCGATCTCCGATCAGATGCTGTGCGGTCCGCGTTGGCAGCTGCGTCTCGTATTTTGCCAACAGACGATCAATCTCTTTTAATTGACCGGCAATCAGGACCAAGTACCGGGGCAAACGCTCCGAAGGCAAGTTTTCGGAAAGCTTTGCGACGTTTTGCCGAAGCATATTCACATCCGCGTACATGGCTGACAAAAAAGCAGCCGCGAAACGTTGTTGTGTGAATTCTGCTAACCGTTGACTCTGGTTTTTCGCACTGCCAGCTGCGGAGGCGAGTTCGGAAAGGGAGCGTTTTCGATTGGAAGTGAACGCCTCTTCGTGATGATCGTCTAAAAACGCCAGTTCGTGAAACGCTTGGTCCAATGTCGTTTCAATATCAATGACAACACGCCCGGACAACTCTGTAATCGCAGCGCTGCCTTCGTTACCCGTCACTGCTAATGTTTGCCGAATTTGTTTTACCAATTCGACGGAGTCTTTTTGCAGCTCAGACCACTTTTTCCGTTCTTCAGCGATGGCGTCCAGCTGATCGTCTTTAGCGAACTCGCGAACGCTATCAGACAACGTTTGAGTCGCCTCGGCCCACTTCAACAACGATTCGCTTTGAAGGGCCAAGTCTTCGAGGAACTGATGTCGGTCCGCATCAAAGCCATCGCCGGCGATCAACAGTTCGATAATCGGTGACGTCGACCGATTGCCCTTCCGATCGACAGCCACCAACCGAGTGCGGACGAGATCACCGGCTTTCAATTGATCGTTCGGTGACGTTTCACCCAAGCGATGAAGCAGATCCCACGACCATTGCAAATCGTGTTGCCGAGCGGGAATGTCGATCGGCAACGCATAGCTTTTTAGCACTCCGCCGTTGATCGTGATCTCCTGTTCGATTTGACTGATCGGCAAATCGTCGATGACCTTGGCCTTCATTTCTAAGACATCCAGGGAGGAAACCATTTGGCTCATTTGAATGCTTTTGTCCCACTGCACGATCGGGCTTAGGTCCAAGACCGGAACGATCATGTTCATGGGGGCGAATGGGTTGTCTAGGCCGCTTTGAGCACTAGTCGCTTCGACTTGATATTGTCCCGATGTTTTGATCGAAACGGAAGCTTTGAATTTCGTTCCGTCCTCGTTGACCGGTTCCATCAGGCTTTGACTGCCGCGAACTCCATATCGGATGGCCGCGGTTTCGACGGGTTGGTCAAATGTCACAGTGACCTCGGCCGTCGTCCCTTGCAGTGCCTTCAGATCACCGTGTTCTTCTTCCGCGCTGCGATCGTTCAGCTGTGCATATTCCGGCAGACGATAGAGCTTTTCGAAAAGTACGACCTTTGGTCTTGGCAAAGGCGTCAAACGATGCCACGAAGTGATGGCATCACCGGCGAGGATTCGATACCGAAGGGGAGTCGACCCGACGGAAAGATTAGCCGCAAAGGTGTCTCCAGTAGGTTGTTCGGCGGAGACTGCTGAATCATCCGCAGAATCGAGTGGAATCGCATCGCTGTCTTCGTCTGTTTCGCTTCCTCCGGATGGTCGAAAATCGCTGGGGTTCAGCCGCGGCGTCATCGCGCTTTCAACTTCGTTTCCATCCAGGTCTTGCCACTGCAGTAGGACTTCGGAATCTCCGTAGTCCAAAACGCTAACGACGACCGCGACCGCGTCTCCCTGAGCGACATACTTCGTCGGCGGGTCGGGTTGCACAATCGTGACTTTGGTCCGAGACGCGCGTTCGATCGAAAATCCAGGCAGCGCGGCACGAGCCAAACGTCGGCCGAATTGCGCCGATGGGACCAGCATCAACAGGCTGCATACTCCGACGACAATGAAGCCACTGACCAGCCATCGTCGTACCAGTTTTAGTGGTAACAACTGAGCTACCTGGACGGCGGCAATCCGCTTGCCCACGCGTGATTGCAAGACCCGTTGGAAATAGGGTGAGCCGTTGGCGTGACGCGGATCGGATAGTTCAACTGCGGAAACTAAGTCTTCACGCAATGTCGGAGACATCGAGTCGAGATGCTTGGCCAAGTGCAGATCATCGGTTTGTCTCAGGGGCCGAATTGCTGCAAACCACACGACCGCTCCGGTCGCTACGTACACGCCGACTGCGAGCGCCCAGCGCAGGGGATCGTTAATGAAGAACAGAAAATCCAACATCGCGACGGTGAGCGCCGACAAGACAAACGTCAGCAGTGCGACACCGATACCACGCAGCACCAAAAGCAAGCTTCGCCGACGTCTAAACTGGCCGAGGCTTCGCCTGGTGGCCGGATCCAGATCGCTGGTTTGCTGTGCCGCAGTATTGAAGAATTGATCGCTTGTCGTTGACATGATTCTTTCTCGCTAGGTCTTGCCTATACCAAGCCCGCCCGCTTTCGACACCACCATTCGATCGCTAACAGCAGAATGATGGGACAAAACCAAAAGTAGGATTGCCACAACACCGTGTCCGTTTCGATGATCGTTCCACTGGACAGCGGTTTTAGTAAATCAAGAATTTGGCCCGAATCGGATTCATGAAAATATTCACCGCCTCCGGACGAAGCGATCTCTCGAAGCGACGATTCGTCTAGGCTCATCCGCTGCATCTCCGCGCTGCGGCTTTCATTGATCCAAACCGGTGTCGATGCTAGCAGTGCCGACTCGTCAAAGCCGCTGGCTCGGATTCGAATCGAGTACTCATCTGCGGGAAGGGATAGGATCGTCCCGCGATAAGTTCCCCGTTGCGGCTGATCGACGGACATCGGAACGGTGGCGATGACGACGCCATTTCGCATCACCATCGCATCGACGGTGGAGTCGGATACTGGATTGCCGCGGCCGTCTCGCAGACGCGCGCGGACCTCAACGGCAGAACCGGCGGCGTATTCGACCTTGTCGGTACCGAGTGAAACGAATTGATCGCTCGCCGAGTAAGGAGGCTCCATTGCGGCGACAACTAACTGATTCCAAAATCTCGCATGGAATCGATCCGCAACCTTGTATCGCCAACGCCAGGTTTGGTCGGAACCACAATAAAAGACTCGGCCCGAGCCATACATTCGTGTCGCCAACCAAGGTGTGGTGCGTCCGCCACGAAGCACTGCCTCGGCCCAAGATTCGGCGCCGTCGGCAAGCTCGACATTCATCGTCCAACTGGGCGACGGCAGCTGCATCCAAAACTGACCTAAGTTTTCGACGCCGTCGACAAGCGCCAAAGCCGGTTGCTCAAGACCCGCCGATGTTGGACGGACTCCTGTGGGCTGATTGGTTTGGCTGGATCCGATGTATCGCACCGGCATCAATTCACCAAGTTCGGTTTGCGCCAGCGTGCGAAGCTTTCCGAACCGACCTTCGATGACAATTAGTCCTCCGCCACCGGCAACGTAACGAATCAGCCTTCCGCGATCCTCCGACGTGAAAATCGATGGGTCGATTTCACCGATAAGTACGGCATCGTAGTTTGATAAGCCGGTATCGCTATCGGGAAATTGGTCGTCCTGTTCACCGCGAGGTAGCGTGGGGTTTTGTGTGCCGGGACCAAAGACAATCACATTGGCCTTCCACGCAGGATCGCGAACGAACAGATTCTTTAGATACCGTGTTTCCCAGCGACTTGAACCGTCGAGAATCAGAATCTTTCGATCGCGTGTTGACGCGGTCACACGGAATTCCGTTGCGTTATTCTTATCGGAATAGTCGCGACCCGAAGTCTCAATCGACGCGGTGAACTGTAGCACTTCGTTCGTCCGTTCGATCCCGCGAGGCAGTCGTTGTTGAAGCCTCTGAAGTATCGGCTGCACATCGATTTCGAATGGGACGGGGCGAGTCGTATCGGTGTCGATCAGCAGATCTTTCTGCCAAACGACTTCCCCTTCGGATTCGATCTTCAGTTTGATCGGTGTGCCTTCCTCGCCAAATTGTTTGAGCACGATTTCGCCAGCAAGCCGACCGGCTCGCGCGACCGATTCTGGCTTGAGAACTTCGACGATACCGACATCATCGGGCTCATCGACCGAACCGAAACCCATGGTTACGACGTTCGTTCCACCAATAGAAAGTTGCTTGGCAATCGAACTGGGCGAGCGTTGTCCGCTTGAACGCGCGTTGTCTTGGCCATCGCTTAGGATAACGAGGGCTGATCGGCGTACCGAATCGGTTTCGGTGGTTGTGTCTGGTGCCTCGTCTCCCGAATTTAGGTTTAGCGACGACAAAACGGAAACCAAGGGACTCGATAAGTCTGTTCCGGTTCCGTTTGCTGCGATGTCCAGCGACGAGGGCAGCGGCGTATCACTATCGCTAGACCAGATCGGCACCGCAGTGTCGCGATCAAAAGCGATCACGTCCACGGCGTGTGTTTGCTTCATTTGTTCCAGCCAGCCCGGTTCACTCGGCGTTCCGACTAAATAGTCACTCGCTCGACGCAAGCGGTTGGCAGGACCATCAGGCGACTGACTGTCACTAAGCGACATACTCTGTGACGTATCGACAGCGAAAACGACTCGGCCTAGTGTCCCGATCACCTGGCGACGATGCCAAATCGGGCCAGCCAGAATCAGCACCACCAACGCAACCGCAGTCGCACGCAAACTGGGCAATAGCCACGAGTAGGGCGTTTGAAGCGTTTTGGTTTCACGTTGATACAGAAACAAAACGGTGACGACAGAAACGGCGACCAAGGCCAGGACCAGCCAGACCGGCAGATCCCCTGCAAAGCGAAGCGGGAATAGGACTGGGAAGATCATCGTAGGCCTCCTGCCGTTCGTCGTTTGGCGAGCAGGTTTTGTTGAAGCCACAATTCGCCGACCAAGGCGACCAAAAGCACAGCCCACAACCATCGCCAGATTTCACGACCAAACGATCGTGATCGATCGGCTGCCTGTAAAGCGTCAGCGTTGTCAAATGACGCAGCACCCAGTGTCTCTCTCAATCGGGCAACTTGCTGAGATCCGGCTCCGATCAAGTTGGACTCAATCGAATCGACAGTGACCAATCGAAGGACACTCGTCGTGTGGGGATCGCCTTGCGTCGATGACTGTTTCTCGCGGCGTCCGACAGAGTACAGCCCTTCTTGGTAAGTCTCGGTAAAACGTACCGGTTGACCATTCGACGGTGGCGAGATTTCGCGTTCGCCTGATGGCGATTTGACAATCCAGGTGTAAGACGCGGGATCAAGCGATTGGTCTGTGGCTTCAAACTGTGACTGTGGGATCACAAGCGGCAATCCAACAGAGGATGTCGCGTCGGTCTGTTTGCCGGCAAGGTCTAAGACCATTTGGCCGATCAGAGGCAAAAAGATCGGGCGAAGCGGAAGGTTGCTCCACTGATTGTTGGCCGTCAATGCGAACTGGACAACGTTGCCTTCACCGACCTGGGCCGAAACGGCCAACGCTTTTCCGTCAGTGGTTTGCATGAGCACGCGGCGGTTTGCAAAGGTGTCGGACTCGGTGGTGGGATCCAGCGTCAGCTGGCGAAACGCATAAACGTCCACATCCGAAAAAGGGTTGCCGTCACCGGAAAAAATCGTCCACGGTTCGTATTGGCGACTTGGGTTATCAATCGAGAACTGATCGACCGGTTGGCCGTTTTCGTCCAACGCTGCTTCTAAGGTGCTATCAAGCTGTGCAGGAAAATGAAGCGTTGCAGTCTTTCCGATCCAGTCACGATTGTATGTTTCGGTAACAACGTCTGGACCATCAAATACGATCAACGAGCCGCCTTGATTGACGAAGTCGGCCAGGCGAGATTGATCCGTATCGCTCAGTCGATCGACATTGGTTAACGCGACGACGTCCGGTGCTGACTCGGACATCATTTCATGAAGCCGGCGTAATGGGATCGTTGTCGAGCGAATCGGATCGGGACGGTCGTCACCTCCGAATGCGAATGGGCTCAGTGCGATCGCAAGATAGTCCGCATGCCCTTCGAGAGAACGGCGGCTTGGTTTTCCATCAACAATCAGCACATTGATCTCTGGCATGACTTCGACGAGTGTGCTGCGTCGATTGTCGTCGATCAACATGTCGACCCGATCGATCATTGCCGTCACTTGATGAATGCCGGGCTGATCGATGGTCTGTGTCAATCGGTTCGTCACACTGCTCTTTGCGTCAATAGAAATCGTACGCGGATCCAACGGTTGTCCGTCGATTGACCAAGTCAGCCGGACATCGTTGGCTGGTACCTCGCCGGAGTTGCGGATCGTCGCCGAATAGACGCCTGACCGCTCGCGAACGACAACGGGCGAGACGACTTCAACAGCATCAATAGACACGTTGTTCAGTTCGGCCCATTGAGGTGTCAATTCGAGAAAATCGAAGATCGTTTCGTTTGCCGAATCGGTTCCTGATTGAACTTCGGTCGCCAGACGCTGGGCCATTTCCAGCGTCGAAACGTCAATCGTGTGTTCCTGAAAATCACTGACCAACAAAATTTGCCGCCGAGGGTACGAAGCGTCTTGTGATGCGACGACTGCGGCATCAAGCAATTGACCGATCGATACGGGGCCGCCGATCGCTTTGACGCCACGCAGTTTGTTGACAGCTTCAGCGACACCCATTTTTGGCGCGATCGCGGATACTCGTGACGAACGGACCAACATCACTTCGTCCCGCCTCGATAGCTCACCGAGCACCTTGCGCAATTCTTCTTTCGCTGATTCGATCAGGGGAGATCCTCCCGTGGCTGTCAGTGACATGCTTCGTGAATCGTCCAGTGCGATGATCAGCGTCTTGGGGGCATCACCCGCAAGGGCTTTAAGTCCCGTCCAAACCGGTCGAGCCAAACAGAGGGCTAGCAACACCGGGATCAGGCAGCGGATCAAAAGCAACAACAGATTGGTCACTTGCATCCTTCGGCGATTGACCCGAATCACATTGTCGAGCAGGTGCATCGCCCCCCAGTCCAATGTCTTAAACCTGCTTCGAAAAAAGAGATGAATGACCAACGGGATCGAGAATGCTAATGCGCCGAAGGCTAAGATTCCGTTCAACAGATTCATCGAGACATCCTCCGTCTTGCCGCGACGTATTCGTGCAAAACATCGACGAAGGATTGGTCCGTTTGAATCGGTACCAGGTCGACACGACTGCGGCGACATGCCTCTTTTAATTGGCTGTTGTGTTCCTCAAGACGTTTCCGATACGCGTCGGCCAGCACAGATGCGTCAACGGTTTGTTCGGGCGATGATTGTTCAAGATCTTTGAACTGGATGCGACCGCTGAATGGAAAGTCAACTTCATCGGGATCCAAGATCTGAAAGAAAATGACTTCGTGTCCCGCCGCACGAAACTGTGCAAGTGATCGCGATAGCGAGTCGATATCACCCATCGAGTCGGAAAGGATCGCAACGAGTCCTCGGCGTCCCAGTTTGGGAACGACTTTGCGGAACACACTGCCTAAATCCGTTTCGCGTCGATCATGGTTCGCTAACAATCCCGTTAATATCGCGCGAAGGTGCGAGGGTCGACTTCGTAGCGGAACGAGTTGTCGGACGTCGTTATCAAATGTGATCAGTCCGACAGGGTCTTGCTGGCCTAGCAAAAAGTAGGCGATAGCGGCAGAAAGTCGGACCGCATAATCTCGCTTGGTTAATCCATCAACACTTCGAGTTCCGCCGTATTCCATTGACCCGCTTTGATCGACCAAGATGGTGCATCGAAGATTGGTTTCTTCTTCGTATTGGCGGATGTACAGTCGATCGCTTTTGCCGTAGACCTTCCAGTCGATGTTCTTTAGCTCGTCACCTTGAACATATTGGCGATGCTCTTTGAATTCGACACTGAACCCTTTGTGGGGTGAACGGTGTCTTCCGCTGCAGTAGCCTTCAACGACATCACGTGCCAGCATTTGAAGTCGTGCAACCCGCGAAAGTTCTTTCGGTTTTACAAAGTCCAGTATTCGCATTGGCGAAATGGTGCGACAGGTTTGGAAAGTGGGAAGCAGGGAGGGTAGGTGAATGCCAGAAAGATCGCAGTTTCATTGTCAGCTTGTTAGCCCGGCATGGTATTCCCGTTCATTGTAAGCAATTTTGCATCCCGCTAGTTCTCGTTTGTCCCCTCCCGTCGGGGAGCACGCATGTTGAATCCTACACAGCTCGGCTTTTTGTTCGCGATTACTGCCAACGTAATTTGGGGGCTATTCCCGATTTACTGGGCATTCTTGCGGCACATGCCGGCCGTTGAGCTGGTCTCGCACCGAATTGCCTGGGCATTTGCTTTCTCGGTTGTGATCGCCGCGATCCGGTTTTTCACGGTCAATCAGGATATTCGCAAAGAGCTGCTGGCGAACATTTTTCGCTGGAAAACCTGGGCGTTGTACTCCGCATCGGCAGTGCTAATCGCGATCAATTGGTTGGCATTTTTATGGGCGGTGACTCACGACCAAGTTCTGCTGTCGTCATTGGGGTACTATATCAACCCCCTTTTCAACGTCTTGTTGGGCGTGATCGTTCTGGGGGAAACCCTGCGGACATCGCGATGGGTCGCGATTGGATTCGCAACCGTTGGCGTGACCATCATGGCAGTCGGCACCGGCGAGATTCCTTGGGTGTCGTTGATCATGGCGTCTTCGTTTGCCGGATACGCACTGCTGAAAAAGAAAGCCGGACTGGACGTTTTGTACGGCCTGTTATTGGAAACGATTGTCTTGATCGTCCCGACTATCTTTTATCTCGGTTGGTTGCAATCCACTGGCGATGCGACATTCGGGAATATCAGTTTGGGGACCGATTGCCTACTGATTTTGGGCGGGCTGTTGACGCTACTTCCTCTCGCCCTCTTTTCAGCGGCAACCCAGCGAGTGCCCTTGTCGATCATTGGTGTTTTGCAATACGTCGGGCCCACGCTGCAGTTTATCGTGGGTGTCGCGTATTTTGGCGAATCGGTAAGCCTTCAGCGACTGATCGGTTTTGCATTCGTTTGGACTGGTGTTGCTATCTTTCTGTACAAGAGGAAACCACAGCCAGCTCCTAGCAGCGCAATCCTTGGAACATACGGCCGCTGATCTTACCGTTTCAGTCCTAGCTAAAACGTACGAGCGTCGACTTTTGGACTCGCACAAAGCCTAAGGCGAGAAACCCAAGAGTCGGCTCCGCGGTCGGCGGATTGCGTGATGTTGCGAGCCCTAAATGGATCGATTGCGGATCAGATTCTTTGTTCAAAGAATCATGACTCGCCTCAACGGTCGATCGCGCTATGATGAGCCGGTGGGCCGCATCGGTTCACGCCTGTCCAATCGGGTTCGTATTGCTCTCGTACAGCTCGCCGCTTTTCACGTCTTATCACGGCCATGCAAACACTTGCAAAATCACTGCTGAAACGACGCGAAGCTCTTGCGCATTACTATTCACGAAAGTTGCTCCCTGATTCGTTCAGTATCATCAGTGATGACTGTTGGGGAGGCCAGATCTATCGGCAGCTAAAGCTTCCTTACACGACACCGACTGTGGGGCTTTTTGTCGAGCCATCTGGCTACCTTGATTTTGTCGAAGCGATCTTGGCGAAGCGAACCGAGACCCTGACATTCATTGACAGCGACGAAGCGTATCCGGTCGCGACGTTTGCCGGTATTCCGTTGCATTTCATGCATTACCACTCCGAAGACGAGGCGCGTGATAAGTTCAGTCGACGGATCAGCCGAATCGATTGGAATCATTTGTTGGTCAAAATTGATTTCGGAAAGGACGGATACACCGAATCCGATACCGAGCGTTGGAACCAACTTCGGTTGGAGCATGCTGTTGCGCTTTATTCGCCTACCGTTAGGGTTCCATCATCCGGGATCTACAACGGAGTACTAATCGAAGACTGGATCATCGACGGTGCATCCATGTTCAATCAGTCACGGCGATACTTCGATGTCTTCCAATGGATTCGCACGGGACAGGTTCGAAACCAAATCAGTTATCGATTGGCAAACTCACTTCTGCTGGACCCGTCTTCGCCGGGTCGATTGCGACGACGGATCAAGAATTCATAGACAGATTCTTGCTTGCCAGTGCTCATAACCACCACTGCGACGGGAAGTGAATCTTTCGATCGAGTCACATTGATTTTTGTCTGCAGGGTCTGGCGTTCGTAGGGGATTTTTGAAGCATTCGGATTAGAGTACCATTCGCAGGTCGAATGACCCGAATTGAAATCACAAACGAATAGCTGATCGGATGACAAAGATCTTTCACAATCCCCGTTGCAGCAAATCTCGCGAGGCTGTCGAGTTGCTCCGCAGCAGAGACATCGAATTCCAAGAAGTACGCTACTTGGACGATCCGCCATCGGCCAAAGAACTGAAGCAAGTTGTGAAGATGTTGGGCATCAAGCCAGCCGATCTCGTTCGGCGAAAGGAAAAGCTTTTCAAAGAGTTACAGCTGGAAGACCAGAAATTGTCCGACAAAAAGTGGATTGAAATCATGGTCGAAAATCCAAAGTTGATCGAACGTCCGATTGTCATTCACAACGAACACGCCGCAATCGGTCGACCGATCGAGAAGATAGTCGAGCTACTCGATTCAGATGGTTAGCATGGCTTTCCGAGTTCGGGCATGCGAAGTTTGATGATTTGCGATGGTCGGCTCAAGCTATTTCAAACTGCAGCTGTGAATCGCATTGCAGAAATGGGCAGTGCACATCGGTGGTGTTCGAGTGACTATATTCGGGAGCGGCGGTGGGTCGAAGTTCGGCGTTGCTGCTGATTCTTCGAACCAAATCATGCAGTCACTTGAATGGAAAACGCGTTTGTTTATCGCTCCATTGCAGTCCTCATCTCTAGTTGCATCGGCCGAGGATTAACCTGGGAAATAGCGCGACAGGTTGTCTGTTTTGCGGCCTTTCTGCTGCTGGTGATATTGGCGAGCAGTGGTGTCTGTATTGCTGAAGAGCCATTCGTCATCGCATTCGACCGCTTCGGTCAGCATGATGAGATCGACAAAGCCACCAGTGGTGCTCTGTTGGTGAGTGAACTGAACTGTGTTGCTTGTCACGATTCAGATGATCCTTGGTTGCAACCCAAAGGTGGCCCTCGATTAGAAGGTGCCGGGAACCGAATTCAGTCAGAATGGATCCGCGAATTTCTTCAATCTCCCCATGCCGCGAAGCCTGGCACAACGATGCCGGATGTCTTAAGTCAGCTTCCCAGCGGACAGCGAGACGAGGCGATTGAATCTTTGGTGGCGTTTTTGTCCTCAAGGCAAAAGGAATTCACGCAGCCGAAAGCGGGTGGCGCACTCCCGGTCATCCATCAGTTCTGGAATCATGGTGACACGCAACGTGGAAAACAGTTGTTCCACACGATTGGTTGCGTTGCGTGTCATCAGCCCAGTCGGGATTTCGATACCGCCGAAGCGACTCCTTCAGCAATCGATGAACTAATCGAACAGCTTGATGCCGACGAATTGGAAGACCTTGGACTTGCATCTGCAGCACGTCGGGTTCAGTCAATTCCACTGCCTGATCTTTCGGCAAAATACTCCTACCAGTCTTTAACCACATTTTTGTTGTGGCCACACGAAATCCGACCCAACGCCAGGATGCCTTCGCTTCGGTTGTCGCCTGCAGAGTCAGCCGATATCGCTGCCTACTTAGTTGGCCTAGGAGACCCGTCTAAGACGCCGCAAGAAATTCGATCTCGAACATTCGCAGATGACTTGATCGCCAAGGGGGCAAAGCTATTTGCCGAACTGAACTGTCAACGCTGTCATCAAACTACAGATTTGCCCGATCAATCTGCTGGACGCCCTTTTCGCGAACTCGATTTCGAAGCGGACACGGGATGTCTAAACAATACTAGTGGTCGTTCGCCACGATACGGACTGACGCAAATCCAAAAGGACGCGATCACGACGTTTGCGATAGCGGAAGAGGGTCCACTGGCAGATCCAGAGAACCAGATCCGTCATCGAATGTTGCAGCTGAATTGTTTTGGGTGTCATGAGCGAGGCAGCATTGGGGGCGTTGGCCGATACCGAAAGCCATATTTCGAAACCTTTCATCATGTCGACCTCGGTGATGAAGGACGCTTGCCACCGACTCTTCAAAAGGTAGAAAACAAGCTCAACTCGAACGTGCTTGCGAAAGTGTTTGATTCGAAGACCAGTTCGCATCGACCTTTCATGAAAGCGAGAATGCCTGCGTATTCTGCAGAGGCCGTGAAGCCGATCTTGTCTGGGTTGTCGAAGCTCGCAAGTGCATCTGATACCACGCATCTTGAACTTGGCGACGATTCAAAGAAGGCGATTGATGTGGGACGTGAGTTGGTTAACACCGGTTGTGTTCAATGCCACGCTTTCGGCGGTGAGTCGTTGCCAGGTGTCGTCGGAATCGATTTGCAACAGATTGATCAGCGAATTCGACCGGACTGGTTCTACGAATTTGTAAAGAACCCGAATGCGGTAAAAGAACGAACACGGATGCCAACGTTTTTCCCCAACGGAGAAAGCAATCGCAAGGATTTATTGGACGGCGACGTCGATCGACAATTGGCCGCGATCTGGGCTTACCTCGGTAAATTGCCGGGTAGCGGACTTCCCCGTTCGATTGACGAGATACGGTCTGCGAACTTCGAACTGGTTCCGAACGAAAATCCAATCGTCCTGCGGACATTTATGGACGACGCTGGGACGCACGCGATCGCGGTCGGTTTTCGCCAGGAACTGAATTTTGCGTTTGATGCTGAACGGTTGCGGTTGGCTTTGATGTGGAAAGGGCGATTTCTTGATGCGAAAGGAACCTGGTACGAGCGTTTTACTCCACCTGCCAATCCACTCGGAACGGAACGGATTGTTTTTCCGTTGAACGCGGGAAGGCTTTTGCCCGATGAACGGGCGCAGTTCCGAGGTTACCGTTTAGACGAACACGGCGTCCCTACGTTCCTGTATAGGATTGGCGATCTTGATTTCACGGACAAGATATCGCCCAGTTCAGAGAAAAGCCTTAGACGCACAGTCACGATGACTCAGCTGAAATCATCAGCGAACAGATTGCAGCTTCACTTGCACAGCGGCAAAGAACTTCGTCTTGATGCTCGGAATCCTTTGTCTTGCACAGATGAACTTGGTTTGTCCGTTCGACTCCTGTCACCAGATTTGACAACTGAAATTCGGCAAGTCGATTTGATGAAGGTCTGGCTTCTGAAAGCTGCAACTGGAAACAAACAGAAGATTGAATTGGAGTATCAATGGTGAACAAGACACAATCAAAGTTTGTTGTTTCAGTACTTTCAGCATGCTTGTCACTGTCGACCGGGTTGAATGCATTGGCCGACGATCGATATTTCCGTATCGTCGATGTCGCAACTGCGGCGGCAACAACGGATTCACGTTCGAAAAACTGGAAGCCCGCAGACGACGGAGTCGCACTTGAAATCTCCGGGATGAGTTTTTTGCAGGATGGGCGATTGGCGGTCGCGATCCGGAAAGGGGAGGTTTGGCTTCTTGACGGTATCTACGACGATTCGCCCGACAATCTGACCTATCAACGTTTTGCAGACGCGTTACATGAGCCGCTGGGTCTGCTTGAACAAGACGGTGATCTGCTAACGGTGCAGCGAACCGAGCTAACCCGACTTCGCGATACCAATGGTGACGATGTTGCCGACGAGTATTTGACGGTGGCAAAGGGTTGGGGAGTGACCGGGCATTACCACGAATACGCTTATGGTCCCAAAGCAGATGGAGATGGAAATCTTTGGATCACCTTGAACATCGGAATGGGCTTGAAAGGATCGCAGCTTGATCGGACGGTCCGCGATCCAGTTCTGGGGTATCGCCAAGGACTATGGCGTGGTTGGGGTATGAAAGTTTCTACCGATGGCGAAATGGTTCCGGTTTGCGCCGGAATGAGATCACCATCCGGAATCGGAGCTAACCAGCAGGGCGACATGTTCTACACCGACCAGCAGGGAAATTGGGTTGCCACCAATTCGCTTCATCATATGCGTACCGGAGCGTTCTTCCATCATGCCGAATCGCTCGCGTCAATGAACCAACCTGGCTCTACGATTCACGGCGTAAAAAAAGTACCAGGCGGTCTGCCGCTTCCTCAGGCACTGAAGTCTTTCGAACAACTGCGACCACCGGCCGTTTGGTTTCCGTACAAAAAGATGGGACAGTCGGCGACCGATATCGTGCTCGACGAAAGCGCCGGAGCCTTTGGTCCATTCGCCGGGCAGCTATTTGTCGGCGAATTTACCCAGGCGGGTATCAACCGTGTGTTTTTGGAAAAGGTTGGTGGCGAGTATCAAGGCGCCTGCTTTCCATTCAAGTTAGGTTTCGCCTCAGCGGTGCTGCGTATGGTTCAAGGCCCTGATGGCAGCCTATTTGTCGGTTTGACCAACCGTGGATGGAGCAGCCTTGGGCGATCGAGTTATGGATTGCAGCGATTGGTTTGGACGGGTGAAACGCCGTTCGAAATTAAAGAAATGCGAGCCAAACCTGACGGCTTCGAACTTGAATTCACTCGACCGGTTGATCGAACAACCGCGGAAGATACTGCGTCGTACAAAATGAAAAGCTACACATATCTTTATCACTCCGCTTATGGAAGTGACGAGATCCAGACGGAATCGCTGGGCATCGAAAGTGCGCAGGTATCTGAAGATGGACGAACGGTGATGCTGAAGGTAGACAATCTGCGAGAGTTGTTCGTTCATGAATTGAATGCGAGCGGCATTCGGGATTCCAACGGTGATGAATTGCTTCATCCCGAAGGGTATTACACCCTCAACCGAATCCCAACATCACGATAATAAAGGGGGAAAAGACTCTTCCCGCTGGTTATTTGGTCGGCCGAATTGGCGTCTATTGCGTTTCTCTCCTCATCGTACATCGTACATCGTACTTCGTACTCAGCGAAGCGGTACTTCGTACTCAGCAGAGCGGTACTCGTACTCAACGAAGCGGTACTCGTCATTCCCACCCGACTGATGGCACTTGGCGCTTCAACCGAGTTTCAAAATTCGTCTCTTCGCGAGTCGCAAACGCTTTTCGAGTACGAGTACGAGTAGGAAGTACGAGTAGGAAGTACGAGTAGGAGGTACGAGTAGGAGGGGGTTGCCAAATTAGGCTGCGACGCTGGCTGTTGGTTCTTCTTCGATTTCTTCTTTGACAAAGACTTGCCGTAAATCCATTGCCAAGCTGAACATTGTTGGAACGAGGAACAGCGTGAAGACTGTCGACACGACAAGGCCTCCCAGAACGACACTTCCCAAGCCTCGGTAGAGTTCGCTACCGGCACCAGGGAATAGCACCAGCGGCAGCAACCCAAGTACGGTTGTTGTCGTTGTCATAAAAATCGGGCGGATCCGCGAGCGAACACTCTCCAAAATCGCCCTGTGCGGTTTCATCTTGTCAAACCGCATGTGATTGAGCGATTGGTGGACGATCAAAATTGGGTTGTTCACAACCGTCCCGATCAAGATGACAAACCCCAGCATCGTCAAGATGTCCAGCGATTGCATGTAGTACAGGTTTAGTAATCGCAATCCCAAAACGCCACCGACGGCTCCAAGTGGAACCACCAGGATGATGACCAGTGGATACAGCCACGATTCGAACAAAGCCACCATCAATAGGTAAGTAATCAGCAGTGCTAATAGTACGTTG
The DNA here is from genome assembly GCF_020966635.1 of Stieleria sp. JC731. Taxonomy (NCBI): domain Bacteria; kingdom Pseudomonadati; phylum Planctomycetota; class Planctomycetia; order Pirellulales; family Pirellulaceae; genus Stieleria; species Stieleria sp. JC731. The sequence goes on from NZ_JAJKFQ010000011.1 coordinate 1,548,505, forward strand.
AATCGCAACGCTTCCCAGGTGTCGCGGAGTTTGTCGGCCGTTCCCGCTAGATTGATCCGATAGCCGGGCGGCAATTGGCCACTCTTTGTCATCGGTGCGACGACTTCGGATTCGATCCGTGCCATCGCATCTTCCAAAGCAATCTCCTGCGGTGGTGAAACTTCGATCGTGATCGCACGGACTCGTTCGCGGTGATTGATCTGCTCGGGACCGCTACCGAGTTCGACATCGCTGAGCGCAATCAGCGGGACGAGGTCGCCACCGGGTGTTGCGATCGGAAGACCGCGGATGTCCTGGGAACGTTCTGCCAACCGCGTTTCCCCTTTAATGGTTAAGTCGATCTTGTCACCATCGAGGAAGTAGTCGGCTGCATACGCTCCATCGACCAACGCGTCGACGGTGTAGCCCAGATCGGAACTATTAATTCCCATCTCGGCAGCCTGCATCAAACGCGGCTTGATGTGCAGTTCCGGGGCAGAAAGGTCAAGGCTGGGGACCGGACGGACTTGAGCGTCGGGAAAGATTCCCTTCACCCGTCCAAGGACCTGGCCGCCAAAGCCGACCAAGTTTTCTAGCTCTGGCCCCGTGATTTCGATGTCAATCGTACGGCCTGCGGTTAGGCCCTGCTCGAACAGACTCGATTGCTTCGCAACGGCAAAGGTTCCGGGTAATTGCGATCCGACTTTCTGGATAAGCGGAATCAGACCGCTGACCTGAGCCGGATCTTGCGCTCGAATCCCCATGAAGACTTGCCGCCCGCGAGCGACGAAAAAGAAGTCACCGATCACGGGAAAGTCGAGGTTGGCAGCTTCGGGAGATCCCGGCACGACATCCCAGTAGGGACGCAGATTTTTTTCAACCGTTTCACCCATTTCCACCAGTTGTGGAAGGTTGTAACCGGGTGGCGGGAGCAAAATCCCGAAGACCAGGTTTCGATTTCCCGTTGGCAAGTATTCGACTTTGGGCCAGATCAGCCAGCTGAGACCCACCGCGGCGGCAATCAAGGCGATTGAAAATGTTAGACGACGTGCCACGCCCGCCAAAATCCATCGGTTGATGCTGACGGTCGTCCGAACGACGATTTCGCCGAGAGATTCCAATGACCCCACGAACTTGTTTTTTCGTTTTGGCAAACTTTGCGAAACGGTCTTTGCGGTCGACTTGCGAGTTTTCAGTAGGCGCCGCGAAGCCATCGGAATGAAAGTCATCGAAACGACAAGTGACAGCGCAACTGCACCGCTAATTGCCAAAGCAATGTCACGGAACAGTTGCCCGGCTTCTTCTTGGACAAAGACGATTGGCAAAAATACCGCGATCGTTGTCAGGGTCGAAGAAAGCACAGCACCCCAGACCTCGACGGTGCCGTTGATTGCAGCATCAAGCGGCTTTTCACCTTCGTCCCAACGCCTGAAAATGTTCTCAAGCACCACGACGGCGTTGTCAACGAGCATCCCAACGGCGAACGCAAGTCCTGCCAGACTGATCACGTTCAACGATCGTCCCATTACGCCCAGGGTCAAAAAAGTCCCGACGATACTGATCGGAATCGCCAAGCCGACGATCAAAGCACCACGAGCAAACCAAAAGCCAGCACCTAGCATCAACGCCAAGGTTAGAAGGAAGAACCAGGGCGAGAACTGTGACGCGATCGCGCTGACCGCGATGGCCGGAATGAAAAGGATCACGCGAAAGCCAAGGTGCAAAAACAGCATCAGAACCACCATGGTAAGTGCGCTTCCGATGAAGATGTTTTGCTGCACCAAGTCTAAAGCCGAATAGATGTACTCGGTTTCATCATAGACCTGGATCAGTTGCAAACCACGATCCTTCAAAATCCCATCATTTAAATCTTTGCAGACATCACGTAGCCCCTGCATCACGTCCAGAACGTTCGCACCTGTTTCTCGCAGTGCGTTCACAGCGATACTGGATTCGCCGAATCGCCGGACCAAACCTTGCGCCTTCTTGTATCCGATACTGACCTCTGCGACGTCGCGCACGTAAACCGGATTGCCATCACGTACAGCAAGCAATTGTTGTTCGACTTGTTCTGGCGAACGGAATTGTCCTAGCGTTCGAACGATCCATCGCCGTTTGCCTTCCCAGTAATCGCCGCCTGAGGTGTCTTGATTTTGGCCACGCAAAACGTTGCGGACGTCCGCGATCGTCAATTGTCGTGCTGCCAGCTTTTCCGGATCGATGATCACTTGCAGTTCGTCTTCCAAACCGCCGAGCACGTTGGCTTGGGAGACACCCGCGACGCGTTCAAACTTTGCTTCGATCTCGTCTTCGGCGAAACGTTGCAGCTTGGGAACCTCGAGAGTCGAACTCGGCAGCAGTTCGTTGACCTCGGGATGCTCTTGACCGAGTAGACGGAGCCGAAGCATCGAAAGCCCGGAGTTTTCGATCTTCTCGATCGCGGCGATGTCGTCCTTCAGTTCCGGATGGTCTTTCGCGAACTGGGCGAAGGTTTCTGCCGATGGTCGCCGCGCGCTAAGGATGAACCACGCGATTGGCCGGTCGTTCGCGTTTGCGGTTGAAATAACAGGTTTGTCGGCATCGATTGGATATTCGCGGACCTGTTCAAGACGGCCGATGACGTCGACGACAGCCTTTTGCATGTCCGTGCCGACCAAGAACTCAATGATGATCTTACCGGAGGAATCAGAGCTTTCCGAAGTCATCTTCGTGACGCCTTCGACGCCTTTGAGCTGTTCCTCTTGCTCGATAACGATTTCCTGCTCAACCTCTTTTGGACTAGCACCAGGCCATCGCGTTTCGACCGTAATCGTCGGCGTTTGGACTTCCGGGGTTAGCTGCATTGGCATGCGCAGCAAAGCGACCCAGCCAAACAATGCAACCAACAAGACACCAACGGAAACCTTCGCTGGGTTTTTGACAAAGAATTCAATCAGCGACATTTGCGGCTCCCTTTTGGCTGACGCTATCGGCTGAAGGTTGAACCGAATTAGGAACGAGATTCACCAAGCTAGGCTCGCCGCTACGATTTGGAATGATTCGTTCATTCCCTTTCGAAACCACGTAGCTACCACTGGGAACATTGCCGATCACTTGGATTAGATCATCATCGGAGACGCCTAGCGTGACTGGGACAAGTCGCGCCTCGGCTTGCTGGCCGGTATCGGTTTTCGTGATCGAGGCCGGATCAACAATCCAAACCACTGTTTGTGCTCCGCCAAGAACCAATGCATCTTTGGGAACCAACATCGCTTGGGTTTTACTGCCTGTCGCCAAGGTGACTCGGGTCAGCATGCCGGCTTTCAGCATCGGTTCGTTTGACTCGGCGATCACGTTCTTGACACGTATTTTCACAGGGAACGTTCGCGATCGCACATCGGCTTGCGGAACGATGAATGCGACCCGTCCAGTAAATGTGTGACCGGGAACAGCAGGCACTTCGACGCGAACAGAATCACCGACGTTGATAAAAGAGACTTGGCTATCGACGACTTTGGCAACAACGTCGACTTCGTCAAGTGCGATGACTTCGGCGATCGCGCCGCCTTGTGTGGCCCAGGCCCCGATGTCGGTATGCTTGACCGTGATATAACCGGCGAACCGTGTGTAAATGGTGTACTTTTTGATCTGGTCTTGAAGCTTGTTGACCACGGCTTCTTGCATTGCGACCTGCGCTTTGGCCTGCGCGATCCGCTCGGGACGTGGCCCGTCGAGTGCCAGTTGCAGTGAAGCTTTGGCCTCGTCATAAGCCTCTTGAGCTTCTTGGGCAGACGAGTTGGCGGAATCATATTCGGATTGCGAAGTCGCATTCTTTTGGCTCAGCACGGCCAGCCGTTCCAACTCTCGTTGGCTGAATTGGGCTGTCACCTTGGCCCTGGAAAGTCTCGCCCGTGCCTGATTGATTTCCTCGGGAAGCGATCCGTTTTCCATCTCTTTCAGTTGCTCGCGGCGTAGATCTAATTCGGCTTGGGCGGCGGCAAGTTCCAAACTGATCGTCTGAGTCAGCAGTTGTGCTAGCGGTTGGTCCTTCTCAACCCGATCGCCTTCTTCGAAGAAGACATCAATCACACGACCATCGACTGCTGAACCAACTACGGCGCGGCGAGTCGGGGTGACCGTTCCGACGAAAGATTGCCCGCTGGCGACTTCGCGGCTGACAACCGGCGAAAGCTCGACGAGGGCAGGCCCTCCTTGGGCGAGGGCTTGTCGAGGCATCATTGCCAGTGTGGTCGCGAGCACACCCAGGCAGATCAATTCACGTTTCAAATGCATTGGATTTATTATTGTTCAGGGACGCGATTCACTTTCGCTTGGGGCCTGTTCCAAGTTTTGCATAATTGTTTTCAGCGTCTTGAAAAAGCTAGCCATCTGTCGGTCTGTCAGACCTTCGGATGCTCGTTTCCGGACTCGGATAGCGCACTGGATGATGTTGTCCCACATCATTTCCGCGCCGTCACACAGCTGAATGACCTTCTTCCTGCGGTCAGTGGCCAAGGCGGTCCGCTGGATCAGGCATTGACGTTCCATTCGATCAAGGACACCAACCAGCGTGGCCGGTTCGATCATCATCCGGTCGGCGAGTTCAACCTGCGATAAATCACCGTCAATCGACAACCAACCCAACACTTGGGCCTGTCGATAAGTCAGACCGTGGGGGACCAATTCCGCATCAAACGCTTTTTGATAGGAACGTGCAGCGATCACGAGCCAATAGCCTGGGCTATTTTCGAAATCGTAGTCCTTTAATTTCGGTCGAGCTGTCTGTTTCGCTTGACCTGAAGGACGTTTGTTGGTCACCGGCGGCATCGAGGCGGGAAGTCGCGTTTCGTCGACGTGAAAGAAGAATCGTTAGCGCCCTAACGATACACGCGCCGACACGGCAAACAAGAGCGATCCGGGGCCCGGGATTCTTTGCCCAGCAGAATTAGACAATAAGTCTGTTTGAAAGCCCCGGCGTGGTTCGCGATTGAGCAGCAAAGTGCGAAATCGCGAAAGACGCTGTCTTAGATTGCATTCGCCCCTGATTTTGTCGTTTTACTCTGAGCCGTCTGTAGTCGAATGGCTCTGGATTTCGTTCGGTGAGGCGTCTTGAGTGGCAAGGCTTCCCAACAACAACGAGGCGGCCGCGGCAGTCCAGACCGAGTAAGACAAGGCCGCTTCGGCACCAGTCGCTGTCGTCATCGCAATGGCAAACGTGGCCAGCAATCCGGCGCTCGCGTAAGCAAAGAATCGTAGTCCCAGCCCCAGCAAAAGTCCGATCGCGATCACCACTTCAGCGATCGTGGCAGACCAACCGGCTATCATCACCATTGAGTCTGGCAAATACCAAAGAAGCAACGCCGTATAGTCGAGGAAGTTTTGGAAGTTTCCCCACGCGACAGATCCCGTTCCGACTTCGCCCCAAATTCCAAATCGATCCGCAACCGCAGATAGGAAACTTGCGGCCAAGGCTACACGCAGAATGATCATTGCGGTTCGAACCGCGTTTGGGTTACTTGGCGTCATGCTTTCGATCCATCTCTTTTGCGTGCGGTTCAGGAATCACTAGCTGTTTCGCATCCGCAGGGTGCAACATCACCACGACGATCTTCGCTGAGGCATTTTTGTCAGGGTTGCGGGCGACACGGTGTAGCACCATCTTCGGCTCGAAAAAGGAGTCTCCTTTTTTCAAGGTTCGAACCGGTTCGTCGCTGATAGCGAATTCGATCGAACCTTCGATGACATACCCAAAAACTGCTCCAGGGTGACGATGCGGCGGATGCGAGTCTAGGGGATTGAAGTCGACAGTCAGTGTCGTGGACTTCATCGCTGTCGGGCCCTCGGTTTCAATGTCGACCGATTGCAGGACTTTAATTTTGGAAGCCAGGTCATGTGCATGGTCAGCCTGAGCGGCGCTTGCACAGAGAGTGACGATGGCGATTGCGATGACAAATTTGAAATGCATTAACATGGTTTGTTTGTCGTGTTTGTGAAGGGACCAAGCGAGGGTGGTGGTTGAAATTCCGTCTGAGGTAGAAACTAGGCCGTCTGCAGTTGCAACTGGTTCGCAAATGCTTCGTCGATCGATCGTGTTTGCTTCAACAAATAGTCGACACCGGAAAGGTCGGATTGAAAGGCGAGTGCAAACCTGTTCCAAGTGTTGATCAGGCCGATGGCCAGAGTCAGGCGTGCTAGTTCAGAGTCGCTTAAGAGCTCAGTTATGGGTTGATAGACATCGTCTTTGATGCAGTGCGATTGGCTGACCAAAGTCAATTCTTCGGCAAACGCAAGCGCCGCTCGCTCGAGTTTGGAATAACACGGAGCTTCTCGCCAAGCTGGAATCAAGTCGATCCGCAGATCGCTCTCGCCCTGCTGCCGCAAACGTTGGGTGTGGAGGCAGACACAAAACGCGCAGCCGTTTAAGATCGAGCAACGAAGCTTGACAAATTCGAGCAAGTTCAATGGCAGTCCGCTGTCTTCGACGTGACTTTCCAACGTCATCAACAGTTGCACTTCTTTGGCCAGAAGTTGCGGGTAATTCAATCGTTGAGTCATTGCGTGACCCCTTCAATTTATTGGTGTGGGTGACCGGCGATGTTAGAAAGATTACCATTGAACTGGTTCGCCCCAAGGTCCACTTTTTGTCTTTCCAATAGGGCCACTTGCGATGCATAAGTCTCGCCCAAGATTTGAATATGAATCCATCTGTCTTGATGACGCAGATGAACGCCCCCTGTTTCGTCAGCTGGAAGATCACTTAAGAGCGGCCATTCATGCCGGAACGTTGACGGCAGGCCAGAAACTGCCCTCATCGAGGCAATTGGCCAAAACACTTGGCGTCGCACGCAATACCGTGATCAATGCGTACGATCAGCTGGCAAGTGAAGGCTATCTGCAATCGATCCATGGTTCTGGAACCTCGGTGACATGCGAGCTACCGAACTCGGATCACGTTTCGGAGTCGAGGGCCAGGAATCGGTCGATAGATTCGGATTCGCTTCGCTTGGAACTGTCGAAATACGGGCAGTTGATGAAGCAGTATGAAAACTTTAATCCCGATGCTGGATATCCGAAGCCATTTCGCCCACACATGCCTGCACTGGACCTGTTCCCGACAGAAGCTTGGAAAAAGCTAACGGTCAGTCAGGTTCGAAGACTGGATCCAAACCAATTGTCCGGTGTCGATCCTCAAGGCTATCGGCCTTTGCGTCGTGCAATCGCGGAATACATGCTGACGTCGCGAGGTGTGAACTGTGGTGACGATCAAGTGCTGATCACTTCCGGTGCTCAGCAGGGGCTCGCATTGATCGCGCAGCTGCTTCTTGACGCAGGAGACAATGCGGCGATTGAGGATCCGGGGTACTCGCCAGCACGTCAGATTTTTGATCTGGCAGGACTGAAGACGGTATCCGTAGATCACGACGAAGATGGAATCTCGATTGACAGTCTTTCGGAGTTACCAAAGCAACAAAGACCGAAGTTAATCTACACAACCCCCGGAGGTCAGTGGCCAATCGGGATGACGATGTCACTGGCTCGGCGAATGGAGTTGCTCGGGTTTGCGGAGTCGAATAAGACTTGGGTGATTGAAGATGACTATAACGGCGAGTTTCGATATGTAGGACGGCGTCTACCTGCACTGACCAGTTTGGATAACTCTGGCCGAGTCATCTACATGGGATCGTTTAGCAAGTTGACGTTTCCGGCGATCCGATTGGGGTTTCTGATCCTTCCCAAGACGTTGACGAAAACGTTTTCCTACGCTCGCTGGCTGAACGATCGCTTTTCTCCATCCATCTGGCAGATGGTGCTTTGTCGATTTATCGAAACAGGGCAATTTTTGAAACATCTGCAACGGATGCGTGTCGCATATGCCGACCGGCAAGAGTCGCTGTGTACGGGACTTGATGCGGCTTTCGGCAACAACATGCGGTTTACACGCCAGCCGTCCGGGATGCATTTGACCGTGTTTGGTCGCACGAAAAAGATCGAGCAACGTTTGGTGAAGTCGGCCAAGGAAGCCGCTGTCGATTTCCATCCCGTAAGCCTCTATACGCACGATCCAAAAAAGGGCGCTGGGCTGATTCTAGGATTCGCGGCCTATACCAAGTCAGACACGCTAGAAGCGATTCAGCGATGGCGCGAATGTTTTGATCGATAGCGTTGTCTATCGACCAGCCGCAATACAGATCAGCCGCCACGCGCCAGCGTGCGGTTACTAACGGGTTCGATTCCGCGCTCGGAACCGCACGCTGGCGCGTGGCGGCTGATGGGGATGTGAATTGTTTTGCGTTCGTGCGTCGATTTTGATTTCGCTAGCGGTCAGGGGCTGTTGGGTCGGGGGGATGTTTGCGTTTCGATTAACCGCCACGCGCCAGCGTGCGGTTACCGACGGGTTTGGATTCAGGCTGTGAACCGCACGCTGGCGCGTAGCGGCTGATGGGGATATGAATTGTTTTGCGTTCGTGCGTCGATTTTGATTTCGCTGGCGGTCAGGGGCTGTTGGGTTTAGGGAATGTTTGCGTTTCGATCAGCCGCCACGCGCCAGCGTGCGGTTACCGACAGTTTCGATTCCGCGTTCGGAACCGCACGCTGGCGCGTCGCGGCTGATGGGGATATGAATCGTTTTGCGTTTCCTGCGTCGAATTTGATTTCGCTGGCGGTCAGGGCCTGTTGGGTCGGGGGAATGTTTGCGTTTCGATCAGCCGCCACGCGCCAGCGTGCGGTTATTGACGGGTTCGATTCCGCGATGGGAACGGCACACTAACGCGCCCGCGGCTGATGGGGATATGAATCGTTTTGCGTTTCCTGCGTCGAATTTGATTTCGCTGGCGGTCAGGGCCTGTTGGGTCGGGGGAATGTTTGCGATTCCATCAGCCGCCATGCGCCAGCGTGCGGTTACAAACGGGTTCGATTCCGCGCTCGGAACCGCACGCTGGCGCGTAGCGGCTGATGGCGGATATGCATCGTTATTTGTTTCTGCGCCGGTTTTAATTTCGCTGGCGGTCAGGGGCTATTGGGTCGGGGGTATGTTTACGTTTTTATCAGCCGCCACGCGCCAGCGTGCGGTTATTGACGGGTTTGGATCCTGGCAGGGAACCGCACGCTGGCGCGTCGCGGCTGATGGGGATATGAATCGTTTTGCGTTTCCTGCGCCGGTTTTAATTTCGCTGGCGGTCAGGGCCTATTGGGTCGGGGGAATGTTTGCGATTCCATCAGCCGCCACGCGTTAGCGTGCGGTTACCGACGGGTTCGATTCCGCGCTGGGAACGGCACACTAACGCGCTCGAGGCTGTTTGGGATATGAAATTGCCCAGCTTCGAAACTTGATATTGCGACGAAGCTATTTGGATTCCGGAGTTCCAAGGAAACGAGCGAAGAACTTTTCCATCGCCGGATGAGTCTTTGGGGCATGTTGATTGAACACTCCATGTCCCGCTCCTTCGATAGTGATCAGCTCGACATCTTTCGCACCGGCTTTCTTTAACGCGTCATGGAACGATTTGCCTTGACGGTAGGGAACCGTCCGGTCAGCCGTTCCGTGAATGAGCAAAAACGGAGGTGCATCTGCTGAGACATGGGTGATCGGTGACGACAGGCTGGCGAGTTCTTTCGCCGGTTTTTCCGAGGATCGGAATCGCTGTTCAAGTTGTCGAATTGACGTTTCCTTCCCCGACCAATTTAAAAAGTCAGTGGGGGTCGCAGAGGCGACGACGGCTTGGACCGCGCTGGATTGGTCTTGGTGGGGACCGTCGCCTTCCAGGCCGGCTTCTTTTGTTGCGAGGCCAAGCATCGAAACGAGGTGGGCGCCGGCCGAGTTGCCGTAGGCACCGATAAGGTCAGGATCGATGTGGTACTTGTCCGCATTGGCCCGCAAGAAACGGATCGCGCATTTCGTGTCTTCAATACATGCCGGAAACGGTGCTTCACCGGTCAACCGGTAGTTGATGGTTGCACACACGTAACCCTTTTGTGCATATTCGATCGCACCGGAAAAGAAATAGCCGCGGCGTTTATCGCCATTTCGCCACCCGCCGCCGTGAACAAACACGATTGCGGGCCTAGTGCTGTCGCCTAAGTTCTTGGGGATCAGCAAGTCGAGTTTGCAAGCGTTGCTTCCGCTGCGGTAGGAGACGTTGTCGATCAGTTTTACATCGTCGGGAATGCCTTGAGCATCACAGTCTCGCGCATCGAATGAACTGAAGACGAATGCAAATGTCGAAGCGATCAACAGGAGGGAAGTGCGTCGAAAGTGTCGGTTCATCGAGTCGGTCCTAAGGCAAGATTTCATTTAACTGTGAAGTTCGCATTTTAGCGGCATCGAGAACTCCCATCAGCCGCCACGCGCCAGCGTGCGGTTATTGGCGGGGGCGGATCCGGGCAGTGAACCGCACGCTGGCGCGCCCGCGGCTGATGGGGAGACGAATGGTTTAGCGTTTCGTGCGTCGATTTTGATTGCGTTGGCGGTTAGGGGCTGTTGGTTCTGGGGACTGTTTGCGTTTCGATCAGCCGCCACGCGCCAGCGTGCGGTTACCGACAGGTTCGATTCCGCGCAGAGAACCGCACGCTGGCGCGCCAGCGGCTGATGGGGAGATGAATGGTTTAGCGTTTCGTGCGTCGATTTTGATTTCGCTGGCGGTCAGGGGCTGTTGGTTCTGGGGAATGTTTGCGTTTCAATCAGCCGCCACGCGCCAGCGTGCGGTTACCGACAGGTTCGATTCCGGGCAGTGAACCGCACGCTGCCGCGCCCGCGGCTGATAGGGAAATGAATCGTTTTGCATCGGCGGCGTCGATTTCTGTTTCGCTTGCGCGCCTACGGCTGATGGGGCATATCACCCGTTTTCCATTGCCGCCTCTTTTTCGATCTTGCTGGCGGTATATTCTTTGGCAACGACAGGGACGTTCATTGTCGAAGCCGATTTCGACGATTGATCGTTTGCGAGGGCTTCGAACCGATAACCGGATGTGCCAATGGAATTGTGGGAACTGCTCGCCGATATTGTCTTTTTGCTCATCGCTTGCTTAATTGGCGGAGGATTGGCATCGTTGGTTGGGCAAAGTCCTTTGGTCGGGTATTTGCTCGCGGGAATGTTAGTCGGGGGGCCGGGTAGCTTTGACATCGTTTCTGCTCAACACGAAATCGAGTCCGTTGCTGAGCTTGGCGTATCACTGCTGCTATTCAGTCTTGGGCTCGAATTCTCGCTACAGCGACTTAAAGAACTTGGCAGCAAGCCGCTGCTTGGTGGTGTGTTGCAGATCACCATCACCCTGTTTACGGGATCGTTGATCGCTTGGGTGTTTGGCTTGTCGCTCACTTCGGCGATTGCTGTTGGGGCAATGATCACACTTAGCAGTACCGCAGTCGTGCTGCGAATATTGATGGAACGCGGCGAAATCGAGATGCCGCACGGTCGCAACAGCCTCGGTGTGTTGTTGACTCAGGACATCGCGGTCGTGCCGCTTGCCGTTCTGATGACGGTGCTCGGTGAAGGTGGCTCGTTCGCCGAAATTACCTGGGACGTTTCCAAGCTTGCGTTGATGGCGACCGGGCTCGCAGCTTTTCTCTACTTGATGACCAAAATCGCTGTCCTTGCCCTTGGGACACTGACGCTGCAGCGCAATCGTGAATTGACGATTATTTTTGCCGCTTCGATGGGACTTGGTGCTGCCTGGGCGGCCCACTCTGCCGGCATCTCTCCCGCGTTGGGCGCTTTTATCGCTGGAATGTTGTTGGGTAGTTCCGCGTTCGCCACGCAGATACGTGCCGACGTTTCGACACTGCGAGTGTTGTTGCTAACTTTGTTTTTCGGCTCGGCCGGCATGGTGGCAGATCCGCTATGGACGGTATCCCACATTCACTGGGTCGCAACGGTCGCGATTGGTGTCACCATCGGAAAACTGTTGATTGTGCTGTTGATCTTTCTGGCACTTCGGCAATCACTTCGTGTCGCTGCCGCTACAGGCGTTTCGTTAGCTCAGGTTGGAGAATTCGCTTTTGTACTTGGAGCAGTCGGACGCACATCAGGCGTCGTGTCTGATGAAACGTATGCGTTGATCGTCTCGGTCACCATCCTTTCATTCTTCATCAGTGCGCTCGCCGTTCCAAACGCGCCAAAGTTTGGTGACAAGGTAGCCAGGCTTTTTGGAAAGCGAAACCAAACCAGCGGCGACTTGGCCGGTTCATCTCATCGCGCCGATGTTTTGGTAATCGGATTTGGTCCCACGGCACAATTGGCAACCGTTCCATTGATGGGTTCGGATTTCAAAGTCACCGTGATTGACTTGAACCGCGACGGAGTTCGAACGGCTATCGAATATGGATTTGATGGGCAGTTCGGAGACGCTCTGCTACCCGAAGTTCTTGAGCATGCGTCTGTCGGTGAAGTCAAATTGGCGATCGTGACTTTGCCACACTTTCGGTCGGCTCTCTCGGCAGTCGAACTTATTCGATCGATGAATCCGACAGCGACCATCCTGGTTCGCTCACGCTATCACATCCACCGGATGGCGTTGACAATTGCGGGTGGAAGCGTCGAAGGCGACGAAGATTGTGTCGGAGACGCGATGGGAAAGCGTGTTGGCGAATGGTTTGCCGAAGCCACAAAGCACCCCGAATCCTCTTGATCGGAACAGTACTCCAGGCGGTGGGGTGTTCCGTCCCTGAAATGGACTGCTTGTCGGCTTGACCGAGTGCGCCGAAGTGGATTTAATTTCGCAGGTGCGTAGCGGATGTCCGACAAGGGATTCGAATATTTCCTTGTCCTTCGCTCGCATTTGTCGGCAGGAATGACTCCTGAAACCATTTGCGTGAAGCCACTTCTGGTCAGTACTGATCATTAAACCTGGCACGCCACTGGAAAGTAGACCAATGGGCAAAAGGTGACTTTGGGGCAGGGTACCCGATTATCGTCGCTGGCATCATATCACCCCCTGATGCGTTGCCGGGTGACTTCGGGAGCAACAATTGTTGGTTCCATCGCCGATGGTGCTCTGCCCCTCTTTACGAGAAGCCCGATCGCGCTGATTCGTTTGCAGCATTCACTTTTAGATGCACCTGTCGACTTGTCGGAAGTCTGGAACCGATAGTTCATGAGATGATCTAGACAGTGGCGACAGACCTAACGCTTGCAAGCTCGCTATGCTGTCGATAAAGCAGCAATGCACTTGAATCAGTAATCCAGTGCTTCGTTCCAACTCGATTTTAGGATTAGCCGTCTGGTGTTAGCCACGGTTTCAGTGCAATAACCGGGGGCCAACGCCCGTCGGCTGATGACCCGAACCCGTATTTTCATATGGAACGAAGCACTAGGGCCCTTCAACGGAATTGAATGTGTCAGACAGCGAGATGATCAATAGCGATGCGGGACTAACGCAACTTCCTGAAGCAGCGCTGACTGAGCTGTCTGAAGCGAAGAAGATCTTGGAACATCATGGCATCGCCGATCGGTTGACCGAAATGATCGGAGCACCAATCACCGCGTCTCTCAAAATGCTTCCCGGAGTCGCCGAAGACGCTGTTTACAAGGCGATCGAAAAGTCACTGAAAATCGCTTTGGATGTCGCACTTCAAACGCTCGGTGACGGCACCGAGAAGAAGCGTCGTCCACAGCTGTTAACTCATAAGTTGCTGGCCGGGATCACCGGCGCGGCAGGGGGCGCATTAGGAGGCGCGACGGTGGCTGCTGAGTTGCCGGTGTCAACGGTTTTGATCCTTCGAAGTATCGCTGACATCGCCAGAAGCGAAGGCGAAGATTTAAGCGAGATCGAATCGCGGTTGGCTTGTTTAGAAGTGTTTGCGTTGGACCCCGGGAAAGGCAAATCCGATGCGAGCGATGGGAAATCGGGATCGGCAGACACCGACTCAACGAACGAAGTCGATGACGATACCGAGCTGGGATACTTTGCCGTTCGTGCGGCGATGGCTAAGCAGATTCGTGATGCGACCCAATACGTCGCGAAGAACGGAGTCACCAACACGTCGGCTCAGCCGCTGGTCAAGCTAGTGGCAAAAATCGGAGAGCGATTCGGGCTTGTGGTCAGTGAAAAAATTGCAGCGCAAGCGATCCCGGTCATCGGTGCTGTGGGTGGTGCGTTGATCAACAGCTACTTTATCGATCACTACCAAGACCTCGCCCGAGCCCACTTTACGATCCGCAGGCTGGAGCGGGAATTTGGTAAACCCGCCGTGAAAACTGCCTATCAATCGCTCTAACAAAACGTGCTTGTCACGTGTCTTGTCCCGGCCGAAGAACCTGGAAAACGGGAAAAACCGCTACAGACTGCCAGGCCCAATGCCGATCTTCAATGGTGAAGGGGGGAGTCTTCGTCGCATAGACGCGTCGCTGCGCGCCTCCACGTAATCATATCTGGGTACCAATATCGGTCCCGATTGGAAGGCTGTAGTGATGAGGACTTCAGGGATGAGAACCTTCGCACGATCGTTGGTGTTGGCGTCAGTTGGATTGCTTTCGGTTGCGGCAAATGGCACGCAATCGCACGCACAGCGTCCAGTTGTGCCAGGCACCGGTAGCGAAATTGTTGGCGTGGCTGACGATTTCGAAGATCCCTCGTGGAATTACATCCCACGTGATCCCAAAAGCACCGAAGACATCGACGAAAACCAACGCGGCCCAATGGGGCGAAGCACGAACGGTCGTTGGTATGAAGGGGTCAAGCGAGGCCATCCCGATGTTGTTCAACGCGTCGAAACCCCTGCCGGTGGAATTCCTGGCAGCAAAGGTGCCCTGCTGATGCGCAGCAAATTCACGGGAATCCCGGGACGTCCCAGCGGAACGATGCACCAGGATGACTTTGTCGCAAACGTGCAGTACCGGCTGAAACGCCGCCTGGATATTTCCGAAGTTCCTTCGGTGACCACGCGTGTGTTCTTGCCACCAGTGGAATCTTGGGAAAACCGCAGTGGCCCTCACTTCGGATTCCGGTTGGCTTTGGAAACCACAGCCATGGTTGACAAAGAAGTTGGCGTCGGGATTTTCAAACGCACTGTCGAAGAGATGGGCAACGAAGTCTACTGGCCGGGCATGTTTGTCGAGTTCGAAAGCAAGCACCAAAGCCGCAAAGACCACGACTACGCGTACCTGCGAATTCGTGGGAACACTCGTGGCGGCGATTTCCGCGGACCGCAAATCACCACGACCGGTTGGTGGACTTTGGGGATGAGCGTGACTCCCGACGGAATGGTGCACTACTACGCTTCGCCAGGCATCGATGACCTGACCGAAGATGACTACATCACCAGTCAGTTCCCCTATAACTACCGTGCCGAGCGATTCCGGACGTTCTTCTACAACGTGTGTAGTGCGGACGACGGACAGCGATGGAGCACGACTTTCATCGTCGATGATCCCAAGGTTTATGTGCTGCGTCCCAAAGGCCAGCAACGCATCGCAACCAAGCCACGCTAGTTACTGCCGAAAGGCAACGAGCTAAAACTGAAATTGATAGACAGCCGAGGGTTCGCTCTCGGCTGTTTTCGTAGGCGGCCACAATCACTCGATCAGATCCCCGATCAGGTTATCGAGTGGTGGTTGCAGATTGATCGCTAAAGTCGGCTTAACCCCGACGGTCGCGTCATTCGGTGGGGACAAATTCTAGTCGGCCTCAGTGCGTCGGGCAGGTATTCGCCAGAGTAACCGGGTGGACTATGTTGGTGTGGCTTCCTAGATCTTTGAAGCCCATGCTGCCGCCAATCGCAGCAATCTGCCTGTCTGGACTCGGACACCCTATTATTGCCGCTGCTGTGTCGATTTCGACGACCGAAACGTCTGTTCTTCAGCCCTGGATCGAAGAATCAGCATTTGTAGGAAGCGGTGCCGAAGCAAGGCTGGTCCCTTTAAATCAGCTGCACGAAGATCAGTTCGATTGCTGGCGAAAACTGCGGGCGACCAGTAGCCACTATAGGCCGCCATTTTTTGCGCCGGAGTTTGCACAAGCGGTTCAGCGAGTGCGCCGCGACGTGGATGTGATCGTGGTCTTTGAGCAAAGTGAGCCGATCGCCTTCCTACCGATTCATCGGCAGGACGCTCATGCCTATCCGGTGGGGCGTTTCTTTAATGACGCTCACAATATCATTCAGGGGCCTGCAACGGCGATACCGTGGCATTGGTTGTTGAACCAAGTTGGCTTACGATCCTATCGCTTTCATGCACTGGTCGGCCAGCAGCTTGATAGTCTGCCTCGCTACAGTTGCCATTGCAGTGTGCGATCGTTTTCCTGCCAGATCGGTGATGACCCGATGTCGTACCTACGGCAGCTCGGTAAAGAACACAAAACGGTGGGCCGCCAAGGCCAGAAAACGCGGAAGCTAAATCGTGAAGTCGGCGAGGTCGAGTTTGAATTCGATTGCCGTGATCTCGATTTACTAAGGCAGGCAATTCAGTGGAAGCGAAACCAATACAACCGCACACACATCCTGGATTTGTTTGCCACTGGATGGACACGAAAGTTGGTTGAAGAGCTATTTCATATTCCGAGAAATGCGAATGGATTGCGTGGTGTGCTGTCGACCCTGAAGGCGGGCGGGAAGATGGTGGCGGCTCACTTTGGCATTCGGGAAGGTGATTTGCTCCACTACTGGTTTCCCGTGTACGATCCGGCGTTCGCAAAATACTCGCCAGGGACGGGGCTTTTCGTTTCCATCCTGCAATCGGCTCAACAATTGGGGCTCCGTTGCATCGATATGGGGTATGGAGAGCAGCCATACAAGCGTAAGCAAACCGATGCGACGGGAGTTGTCGGTCAGGGCTGTATTTCGCCAGCGATGCCGTACAGGCTGATGTGTCGCACACAGAACCAATTGACTTCGATGGTGAAATCTCTGCCAATGAAGTCTCAACTGAAAAAGGCCTGGCGTACGGTGTATCCCAATGCAGGGCAGTCGAAGTTAGACTGACGTGCTGTAGTCCTTCGCGAAAACCCTTTTGCGAAAATCGATTGCGACCGTTTGCCAAATCGGACCCCTTGCCCAATTGCTGCGATCGATCGCTCAAGTTTTAGGGCTCCTCGCCCGTTTGCATCATCACCCAAGAAAGCCTTTCGTGACAAAGGACGTTCTGTTGGAAAAGCCAAGTAAATTGACCCGCCGAATGGTTCTCGCTTCGATCGCCGGAACTGCGATGGTTTCGTGTGGTTGCCCGATGTCGATGCCGGAAACGCTTCCCGGGCAGAATTCTGGTGCCGACGGGGTTCCTGACGATTCATCGATTTTGGACTTGGTTGCGACGACGTTGGCCTATGAAAAGCAGTCACGTGGACTGTCGACGATGGTTAACGGTGCCTGGCAGATTTTTCACGGGATATTGGCTTTCGGTAGCGAGTTTAAAATCGATACACCCGATGGGCTGCGAGGGGCGATCGACTATTTTGCCGCAGGTGGCGTTTGTGAAGGATTCCGCCCTCGATTGGGTAATCGCTTCGATGATGGAAATGTTGGCTTTCTAGTCGACATGCAGGCAAGCACCAAAGTTGGTCAAGGGCACCGGGATCAATGGCTTGCCGTCGTCGCGCAAGCTGGCCAACAGAAAACAGATCAATGGAAGATCGAGGAGACTCCCGTCAGTATTGACGATTGGTTGCGGCAAGCCGAATTTGATGTTCCGCTCAATTACGAAGCCGAGTTCAGTTGGACTTTGATTCCGCTCTCGTTTTATCGTCCGACCGACCATCGTTGGACCGCACGCGACGGTGACGTCTACAGCACGGAGCTGCTAGTAGAAAATGAGGTTCGCAGTGATCTTGCGGCAAGTGTTTGCGGTGGGACCCATCGTTTAATTGGGATTGCCTACGCGGTCCGTAATCGAATCGCCGAAGGCGGCGCCATCAGCGGCGTCTGGCAGATGGCCAGCGATCACCTCCGTTCGGCGATCGAAATGGCACGCGAAAACCAAAACCCGGATGGCACTTATAGCACGGCATATCTACATCGCCCGGGATGGTGCAGCGACCTGGGAGAATCACTCGGAACGACTGGACATGTTTTGGAAGTTATCGCGGTAGCTGGCGATGACGATGTCCTGAAAGCGGATTGGGTCAAACGCAGCGTTGCAAAGCTTTGCGATATGCTGAAGCTTTGCCGCGGAGTCGACTTGGAATGCGGGGTTCTGTACCACGCATTGCACGGACTTGCCGAATACCACAGGCGACTTGCGAAGGCCTAGTGTTTCGTTCGATATCAAAATACGGGTTCGGTTCATCAGCCGACGGGCGTTAGCCCTCGGTTATTGCACTGAACCCGTGGCTAACGCCAGACGGCTAATCCCAAATATGGGGCGGTTCATCAGCCGACGGGCGTTAGCCCCTGGTTATTGCACTGAAACCGTGGCTAACGCCATGCGGCTAATCCTAAATACGGGTTCGGGTCATCAGCCGACGGGCGTTAGCCCCGGTTATTGCACTGAAACCGTGGCTAACGCCATGCGGCTAATCCTAAATATGGGGTCGGGTCATCAGCCGACGGGCGTTAGCCCCGGTTATTGCACTGAAACCGTGGCTAGCGCCATACGGCTAATCCTAAATATGGGTTCGGGTCATCAGCCGACGGGCGTTAGCCCCGGTTATTGCGCTGAAACCGTGGCTAACGCCATGCGGCTAATCCTAAAATCGAGTTGGAACGAAGCACTAGCATCCTGTTCATTAACGATTGCCGCCCTTCACTCCGTGCAATCAGCGTTCTTTCCCGCTGGTTATGTGAAGTAAAAGGCGGTCAATTAATCCGGCACGGCAATGGAAACGAATCGATCTATTCGTAGATCGGATAGAACGTGTTGAATGCCTTCTCGCCGAAGTCACCCGGATCGTTGAATCGTCGGTGTTGATCCATCGCCGAGAGAGTGCTCATCTGCTGATCGCTCAATTCGAAATCGAACAGTGACAAGTTTTCTTTCAAGCGTTCCTTTCTCGAAGTCTTAGGCACGATCGAAGTGCCTCGTTGGATTGCCCACCGCATCACAACTTGTGCTGGGGTGCGACCGACTTCTTCGGCGACCGTTTTCGTTTCCTCGCGATCGATCACGCCTTCGCCTTTTTCGGCCATCCCGATCGAAAAATATGATTGGGCGCCTAACGGCGAGAATCCGGTGACGTGGATGTTCTGCTCATCGCAGTATCGGAGCAATTTTTCCTGCGTCAGGTAGGGATGCAATTCAATTTGCAAAACCGATGGTGTGACCGACGATGAAGCAATGAGATCGCGGATCAGTGAGACACCGAAGTTGCAAACACCGATGTTGCGAACCAAACCGGCTTGTTTGAGTTCGATCATCGCTTGCCAGGTTTCTAAGATCGGAACCAAGTCTTCTTTCATCGCCGGATTGTCAGCATCCGGGTCGAAGAACCAACCCGGCGGGTACCGTTTTTCGGGAGCGACGTAGGCCAGGGGAATCGGAAAGTGAATGTGGTACAGATCCAGGTAATCGAGCCCTAGATCGGCGAGCGACTTTTCCAGGGCTGGTCGAACATGTTCCTTGCGATGAAAAGTGTTCCAAAGCTTGCTGGTGACCCAGAGGTCTTCACGCTTCACCAAGCCTTCGTCGATTGCCTGTTTGATCCCTTGGCCCGCTTCGATTTCGTTTCCGTAGTCACAAGCCGCATCGATGTGGCGGTAGCCGACTTCAATTGCATCGCGAACTGATTGCGCGGTTTCGGACGGATCGATTTTCCAGATTCCCAAGCCGACCGACGGAATCTTGTCTCCGCCACTAATTTCGAATACTTCACTCATCCAATCTTTCCCTCGAGCAATTGTTGGTTTTCGAACTTATCTTCCCAGACGAAGCAGTCGCTGAAAAGCCACCATGCCAACCGAGGTTTGTGATCGGGATGCCCCTCGTCTTTTGCAACAACCCGATTCGGTCCATCGAATCTGTTTCTGGGGTTACCACGCATCTATTGCAGGAAAATCACCAGAGTGCCTGAGTGATTGGATGTCGCGAAATTGGCAGTGGCGCGGTCGGCCGAAATTCGTTACTCTTAGGCTAGGGTGGTTGGCTTCGCAGCGTTTAAAAGCGATTCAATCACCACCGCATCGGGGCGACCTTCAGATGTCGACGAGTTATTCGTACGAAGATCGGAGGAATCATTTCTGATGCTACTGCTAGGACTTTTCGTAGTTAGCTTCTATAGCGTTAAAGCTTGAGCGTTTCAGATGGGTCGAGACGAATCGATTGCACGTTCATTGTTGATGGGACTCAGCAACGATGGCTTGGAAAACGTGCTTTCGGCATTTCAGCCGCGATCCTTCGAGGCCGGATCGATGATCGTTCAAGCGGGTGATCCCGGCGACGAGCTTTTCTTGATTACCGCAGGACGCGTGCGGGTGTGGTCTGGGGATGGCCCGGCAGTTGCCGAGCGTACGCTAAGCATGATGGGGCCTGGCGAGCACTTTGGTGAGGCGTCGGTGATCTCCGGCAGCCCTCGCAGTGCAACCGTCAGCGCGATTACCTACGTCGAAGCCATGGTGCTTTCTGGCGACGACTATCGTCGGTTGGTAAAGTCCTATCCTGAGTTGCTTGAAAACGTCACGCGGTCGCTGACCAGTCGACTGTCGCAAATGAATGTGGCCAGACAAAGTGGCAAGCAGCCAAAGCGGGGCTTGCACTCACTGGCGGTCATCGTCCAAGACGATGCTGGATGGCGATTGGCTGAATCGCTGATCGCAACACTTCGCTCGACAAAACAAATCGTTCAGCCGATTCTTCTTTGTGATCAGCCTGAGCAATGTCCTCAGGATTTTGATCGGGATGCGTTGCGAGTCCAGCCATCAGAACTGGGGATCACAATTGCTGAGCGAATTGATCAGTCATTGTCGGTAACAATCGCATCTGGAGTTAACGCGGCATCAGCGGCGGTTCAAGAATGTAACCGAATCGTGTTTGCGGTTTCTGCATCCAAAGGTTTGGCTGAATCGAATCAGTCACTATTCGATAAGATTCCCCCGCATCGCCGACCGGTCGTTGCGTTGATGTTCGATGGCGACGGCAAAACGCGGCCGAACATGAATCTGCAGGAATCGAGCGTTCGCTGTCGTCATCAAGGCAACGGATTGAACGCAAAGTTTGCGACCGACGGTGTGATGCGGCTGTATCGACATTTGGCTGGTCGCCGTATCGGTTTGGCACTCGGGGGTGGTGGGGCGAGAGGGATCGCGCACATCGGCGTGTTGGAAGTGTTTCAGAGAGCCGGTGTTGTCTTCGATTCAATTGCGGGAACCAGCGCCGGGGCGATCGTTACCGCAGCAGTTGGACTGGGGTTCAAGCCAGCAGAAGTCGGCGACTTCTTTCGGCAAGAAATGGTTCCGCCCTCGTTTATGGCCAAACGGTCATCGACCCGTCGGATCTTTTTGTTGCACAGCTTTCGTGGTGGCAGGTTTGAAACCAAACTTCGTCGCTACATGGGTGAATTGACGTTTCAGCAAGCCGATTTGCCATTGTCGATCACGACTTTGGATCTGATCAGTGGCGAACAACAGATCCGCCGTGATGGGGATTTGGTTCAGGCGGTATTGCAAAGTATCAACCACCCGGTCTTCGGTCGGCCAATCATCCAGGACGGTCAAATGCTGGTTGACGGAGGCGTATTGATGAACGTGCCGGCTTCGGTCCTCCGTAGCGAAGGCTGTGATCAAGTCATTTCCATCGATGTGGGGTCGACGATTACCACGGATTATGGAAAAGACCGCAAAGGCAATCTGAAGAAGCCTAGCTACTTTTCGACACTTTTACGGGCGATGGACATCAGTCGGCGGCATTGCAGCGCCCTGCATCGCGAAGAAAGCGACCTGATCATTATCCCACAGACGAGCGATTTTCGGATCGAAGATTTCCATGCGGTGGATGCGTTGATCGATGCCGGTCGTGAAGCAGGGGAAAAAGCGATCGACAATGTCAAACGGCTGGTTGGATAAGCGTTCAGAAATCACTGGTCAGCGGGCTGTCTGACCGCAGTGATGTCTGAGGCGAGCTTCCTTTGGTGGCTCTTTTGAGTTCAAACACAGTGTTTTACAATATCTTTTGCGACATCGGCGATCGCTTGTGCTGCGACGCTGCGAAACGATAAACGCTGTGGTTGGCGAAAAATTTGTCACGATGCCTGTGACCTTCATTGATTCGCCCTCACTTTCGGTGCCCAAACTTCGCGTCTGAATACGTATGACTTCATCAAATGACCCTTCCGCTGACGAAATCTTGGTCTCCCAGATTCGGGACGGCGATTCGTCTGCGTGGCAATCATTGATCGAACGCTATGAGGGGCGGTTACTCGCCTACACTCGCAGCCGCATCCGTGATTCGGCGGCTGCTGAGGATATCGTGCAGGAGGCATTTGTTGGATTTCTGGTCAGCCTCCCGAACTACGATGGCAGTCGGCCTCTGGAAAGCTACCTGTTTTCGATTTGCGCTTACAAGTTGACAGACCATCTAAGACGTGAAGGCAGACGCCCGACGATCCAGTTGCAAGGTCGGAAAAGCAGCTCCAGTGAAATCGATCTTCCATCTGGAGGACGTGTCGCCAGTAGCATCGCCAGAAGTGTCGAGCGAAAGAAGTTAGAGGCGACAGCAATCGGTGACGCCATCGAAGAACAGATTCAGCGCTGGAAAGAGTCCGGCAACTGGATCAAGCTTCAGGCGATGGAACTGATCATCGTTCTCGGTTGGGGAAATAAGCAGGTCGCCGAAAAGCTTGGTCTAACCGAGCAACAAGTGGCGAACTACAAAAGCGACTTTCTTATCCGGATGAAGTCGATCGTGAAACGCGCCGGGCTTGACGAAGGAGTCTTCCCCGAACTTGCCGATGACGCAGTTTAACTGCGCATCACTTTCAAAAATAATGGTCTTCAGTGACCAGATTTTCGTTTCAGCTGCCCATCGTTTGGATTCCATCAAACGTTAGTTCGACTCGCCGCATCCATGGATCCGATGGGCAAATGCAACGCAGGCGAAGATGTCGCCGAGCTAGACTGGCACCAGTGTCGCCAAATCGCTCGGTATGCCTTTTCGACTTCGGTAACGAACCGTTGTTCATCCGCAATCGTTTGGACCGTTTGTTGACGAAGGGACTTTCGAAGCTCCCGCAGCTGATCGAGATCGGACGCAAGTTGGCCCAATTTCTCGCCGTATTCGCTCTCATCTTTTGCAATCCACTGCGGGTATCCGAGATGATGCACGATACCGGCTGTTCCCCGTGATGGGCGGTTGTTCCCATAGATCGCAATCATCGGAACGCCCATCCATAGCGCTTGCATTGTCGTCGTGCCACCTGCCCACGGTGTCACGTCCAACCCGATGTCAATTTCCTTGTAGATCTCTAAGTACGATTTGCCCGTGAACTGGTTCTGGATGTCGATACGCGCATCTTCAATTCCACGTTCAACCAATGCCGCACGCAATTCGGCCATCGATCGATCGTTGAAGCGCGTATTGAACGCCAGTAGGTGGGCATCGGGATTGGCGTGTAACGCGGCTGCCCAGAAGTCATGAGTCTTCGCCGAAATTTTGAAGGGTCGGTGCAATGATCCGAACGTGATATGCCCCTTCGTATCTGCTGGCAACGGCGTCAGTTCGGGGGCGTGCTCGGGCGGCAGGAACGAAAATGATCCGCCAGGAATCCGAAGCAATTGCTCGGTATGCCAAGTCGGTTCGTCCGGAGGATTTTGAACTTCACAGGTGAATGTGTAGTCGATCGCTTTCAACCCAGTCGTGTTAGGGTATCCGAGCCACGAGATCTGAATCGGTGCAGGCTTCATGGACCATGCCGTCAGTCGGTTACCGAACGTATGGCCAGAAAGGTCGACAAGGATATCGATCTGATCGTCCAAGACTTGTTGAAAGACCTGCTGATCTGAAAAGCCAAATGTCACCCGCCAGTGGTCGGTCATGGCTTTTAGCTTTTCCGTGACACTGTCATTTGTGGTGTGCTCGTAATAACAGAATGTTTCAAACTGTTCATTATCGCGAAGACGGAGTAGCGGTTCAAAAAATCCCGCGACAGCATGTTGGCGCAGGTCGGCCGACGCATAGCCGATGCGAAGTTTTCTTGTTTCGGTCCGGTCATTGCTATGCCCGTTAAAAGGTTGCTTGCAACCGTAGGCTTCGCCCCATTGTTTGTGGGCTTCAAAAAGTTGTTGCGGTGAAACTTCGGGATCGCCCGTCATTAGATAGACTAAACAGCCATGGACTTCGCTCATCGAATTGTCAATCGAGATTGCTTTTTCGAAACAGATTCGTGCTTCATCGCGACGTTCGGATTCGATGTGAATGAAGCCCAATGAGCAAAGGGCGTGTGCATCGTTCGGCGACAATTCCAGCGAGCGGTAAAGCTGTTCTTCAGCACCCTTCAAATCACCTAGATCTTGCAGTGTTGTTGCGAGGTAGTGCATCGCTTTGCTGCAACCGGGAAACTCATCAATGATGCCGGTGAAAAGCTCTTTTGCTTCTTGGTGCTGTCCGAGTTTGACAAAGGATCGGGCATGTGTCAGGCGGGATACCAGATCGTTTGGACGAGCTTTGATCACCTGGTTAAGAACTTCGATCGACTCATTCAGTCGACATTGTCTGCGAAGGCACTCACCCAAGTTCCCGAGGATGTCGAGCTTGTTTTCATCTTCGACACTACCGCCTGATGTCTCGGAGAGGGATTCAATGCGTTCGAGCAACTGACGATAGATGGCTTCAGCATCGTAGAGCTGATTCTGTCGAACCAAGCAATTCGCAAGGTTCATCGAAGCCTGTGTAAATTCGGGTTGCCGCTTGAGAACGATTTCGAATTTCGCTTGCGCCTCTTTCAACTGCCCCAGCTCAAGCAGCAGAACACCTAGGTTGTTAACCAATTCGGTGTTATCAGGATCCAGCTCAATTGCCTTGTTTAATAGGGCGATCGCATGGAGTGAGTTGTCGCTGGCATGCTCAATCAACGCGAGATGGCCCAGCAAGGTCGGCGATTCCCCACTGAAGGCTATCGCCTTTTGAAGACACTCAATTGCATCCGGGTAGATCCCGCCGCTGTAAAGCGTCATCCCAAGAAGATGCCAAGCGTTCGCATTGGTTGGGTCTTTGGCGATCACTTCGCAGTAGATGTTTTTGGCAGCTTCTAGCTGTCCTGCTTGTTGCAGCTTGATCGCATTGTCGAGTTGTTGATTCAGAGCAGCGTTGACTTGCTGATCCGCAGAAATCGTGTTGGTATCCGCATGCATCATCCGCCGTCGAGCTCGGCTTCGCTTGGGTTTTGCTTTGCTGCGTGCCATCGTCTATCTGCCCTCGGTCACCAACCAATTTTCGACACGACTGGATGTGTCGTCGTTCTGTACCACTTAATCGTCTTCGGCAAAACGATCGATCTGGGTTGATCAGAAGGCCGATTTGATAGAGCGTCATGATGCCCAGATTGGCTGCAATCACGGGTGTAATCGAGATTGAATCGACAAAAGACAGACTTCGATTGCCGCGTCAATGATGAAGTAGTTTCGTGCGGGTTTTCGGACAGCCCCATTCTTGCCACACTTTCGGGAGCTGTCGCTACTGGATGACACATGATCAGGGTCTATCTGCCGAGCCTCGCTTCTGGCCAGAAATTCTTCGTGACCGGGGGTTGTAAGGCAACTTGGGTCGTGTCACAGGCGGATCCGTCATCGAGTAAAATTGCATGCCTCGTTTGGACCCCTTAATTCTCGATTGGTGTTAGCAAAATGATTTTGAAGCGATGGCTTGCGGTCTGTCTTCTTTCGCAGCTTGCTCTGCTCGGCGGCGTTTCGGCGGAAGAGTCGTCTCAGTCTGCAAAGACGCTGGATATTAGCGTTCCAGTTCATATGGACTACCTTCTTTCGCTTCCTGAAGGCTATGAACCCGATGGAAAGGCAGTGCCCCTATTGCTATTTCTGCATGGGGCGGGGGAACGCGGTGACGACATTAACGTGGTCAAGAAGCACGGACCACCGAAGATGATCGCGGCGGGAGAAAAATTCCCGTTCATCGTCGTGTCACCCCAATGTAAGAAAGGGAAAATCTGGGAACCCTTCCAACTGAGCGCTTTGCTTGACCAAGTGATTCGTGACCACAACGTGGACGAGTCCCGCGTCTACGTCACCGGTCTCAGTATGGGAGGCTTCGGAACCTGGGCTTTGGCAGCCTATTCGCCAGAGCGGTTTGCTGCGATCGCACCGATCTGTGGTGGCAGCGAGCTATTCCGAGCCCGAAATTTGAAAGAGCTACCGATTTGGGTTTTCCACGGTGCGAAAGATTCTGTGGTGCCGCTATCGCGATCGCAAGACATGGTCGATGCGCTGAAGAAGCAAGGCAACGAGCCAAAATTTACGATCTATCCCGAGGCTCAACACGACTCGTGGACGGAGACTTACAACAATCCAGAATTATACGAATGGTTGTTGTCGCATCAGTCGAAGTAAGAGCTATCTATCGTCGACGTTGCATCGGTGAAGGTAGCGTGCTTTCCCGCTGGATTGGCGTCGTGGACGGCGAATTCGTCAGGGCCCCAACCTGAAAATCATCAGGTTGTTATGGTGCACTTTGGTCGGGACTATGTCGCGCCCAGTTTGACGCCCAGTCGCAGTAGCTCAAGCGCCGCGTCGGCAGCTTCTTCACCTTTGTTGCCGACCGTGCCGCCACTGCGCTGCAAGGCTTGATCCAGCGTATTGCAAGTGAGCAACCCGAAACCGATCGGTTTTCGGGTTGTCAAACCAAGATCCATGATCGCATCGCTGACGGAACGATTGATGTGTTCGTCATGTGTGGTTTCGCCTTTGATCACACATCCCAGTACGATCGCGGCGATCACGTCCACGCCATCAAGTGCATTCGCGCATACCAGCGGCAATTCCCAAGCTCCGGGAACACGGACGACGCTGATAGCGGAATCCTGATAGCCAGCTTCACGAAGGGTTTTCAGGCTTCCCTGTACCAGCGAATCGCAAATGCTTTCGTTGTACCGACTGGCGATGATGACAATTTTGCCTTCGGGGAGATTGCCTTCGATACCAGTGACTTCAGTCGACATCCTTCACACTCATTAGAAATTCGGCATTGTTTTGTGTTTTGGACAGTCGCTTGACCATGTCAGCCATCGCGTCGCTAGGCGACGATTCGACCATCGCTCGACGCAATGATGAAATACGCTGAAACTCGTCTTTATCGAGCAGCATTTCTTCGCGTCGGGTGCCGCTACGACTGATGTCAATCGCGGGCCAAATTCGGCGTTCAACCAAACCGCGGTCCAAAACAATCTCAAGATTGCCGGTGCCTTTGAATTCTTCAAAGATCACATCATCCATCTTACTTCCGGTATCGACAAGGGCGGTGGCCAGGATCGTCAACGATCCGCCCTCTTCCGTCTTGCGCGCCGATCCAAAGATGGCTTTGGGCTTTTGCATCGCGCCGGCATCAAGACCGCCGGTCAGCAATTTGCCCGTCGATTCACCGTCACTGTTGTGTGCTCGTGCAAGTCGAGTGATGGAATCTAAGAAAACGACGACATCGACTCCAGACTCGACCATTCGTTTCGCTTTCTCGATCACCATCTGAGCGACTTGGATGTGACGCTGTGCCGGTTCATCGAATGTGCTGCTGATCACCTCGCACTGTGGTCCGCGGACTTCGCGTTCCATATCGGTGACTTCTTCGGGGCGTTCGTCTATCAACAAGATGAAGACGTAGGCTTCCGGATAGTTATGCAAAACGGCGCGAGCCATGTTCTGCATCAAAATTGTTTTTCCCGCGCGGGGTGGGCTGACAATCAGTCCGCGTTGACCAAATCCGATCGGGGTCAGCATGTCAACGATTCGGGTCGACAGTTCGTCAGCGCTATGCTCCATCATGATGCGGCGATCAGGATGCAGCGGTGTTAGTTCTTCGAACGGGATCGACGAGTTGCGCTGCGACGGGTCGCGACGATTGATCGCTTCGATACGCAGTAACGCGAAGTAACGCTCGTTTTCTTTCGGTGGTCGAATCTGACCGGCAACGTGGCTGCCAGTTTGCAGACCGAAGCGACGAATCTGGCTCGGTGACACATAGATGTCGTCGGGGCAGGAAACATAGTGATGTTTGCTGCTGCGTAAAAATCCGAAGCCGTCGGGCAAGATTTCTAAGGTGCCTTCGCCGTACATCAAACCGCCAGCCTTCATGCGGTTCTTTAGAATGGCAAAGATCAATTCTTGCTTGGAAGTCTCTTCTGTTTCCTCGATGCCTTCGGATTGGGCCAATTCAAGAATTGCTGACTCGCTCATCGCTTGTAGCTCGGCCAGCGATGTTTGCGGCCCATCGGCACCGGACGGAATGCCGACGCGTTTACCGACCTTGGTCGCTTCGCTAACGATTTCTTCAGGAAGCGAAAGCGGATCACGTTCGGCATCTAATTCACGGATACGTTGATCAACGACTTTATCGGGGTGCCGCTGAGTCGGGCGCCCGCGTCTTCCTGGGTAACCCCGGGAATTGCTATGCCGTTTGTGCATGCGGTCATCGCCGCGAAAATTATCGCCCGAAGGCCCTTTCGATTGCATGATATTGGGCGTCCATGGGGACGCAGGTGAAGAGAAGGAGTGGAGTTGTCAGCTTGCGCTGGGAGGGATGGAGAAGGGAAAAGCTCTCCTACTCAAGGAGGAACCGCGAGGTTAGCGAATGCCGGGTGCGGCTTGCGAACTGGTTTAAGTGGTTTTCGACGTTTCGAGATCTCGAAGGCCGGAAAATTGAAAAGGTTTACGTGACTAGGCACGATACAACTTAGTCAAAACCTTGCTCGACGTGTTGCCAAACAAGGGCTCTACGCAAGGCGACCGAGTTTGGGTCATCCCATCCCCTCTGCGGTCGCTTCCGTGCAGCCTGTTGGAATTTTGTCTCGCGAGTGCTTTGCAGCGAATTAGGTTCCGGAAAACCGACGTTAATGTCGCTTGTGGCGACGTAGATTCTTCGGCGGTTGCGTGTCGACAATTCCAACAATCCGCGGTCGCAATCAATCGGCTAATCGGAAAGACAATGCTTTCCTTGCCCCTTTAGATGGCTCTCGGGGCGCCGATTATTTAACGACTTCATCATTTTAGCGATCTGCAGCCATTGTCGATCCAGATTTTCACGCAAAGCGTCTAAGGTCAGATCATTCCACATAACATGATTACTGAGCCGACATTTCGTCTCTATGGGCATCTGACACCGCTCGCGTCGCTCGAGTTCGCGGCGGTCCCAGCCACGATTTTTGATCCTCGGCAACCGATTTTCTAAGCTCGCGTGAACGCACCAAATTTCATCGCAGGTTAAGTCCCAGTGAGACTCAAACAACAGCGGCACGTCTAAAAGCGCGACCGTTTTCCCCTGTTGTGCCGCTGTCGCGATGCGATCCATGATCACTTGCCGAGTCGGCGGATGAACGATCGATTCAAGATAGCGAAGGTTGTCGCGTTTTGCCGGTTCATCGCCGAACACAAAATCAGCAATCTTTGCGCGATCGACTTGGCGATGATCCGTTGTCGATTGATAAAGAATCTCAGTGCCGAATCTTTCAACAAGCTTGTCGATTACCTCGGAAGTGTTCAGGCATTCGCGGGCGATCAAGTCCGCATTGATCCATTCGGCACCAAGGCTCGCGAGGTGTTCTGCTGCTGTTGATTTCCCGCCCGCTGGCGAGCCGACGATACCGAGAACAAACATGCGAGTCTTTTAGTGAATCAGTTAGCGATCCGTATCGACTACTTGCGATACAGCCAAGCGGCACATGCAGGGCACTCGATCAGAAAACCAAGGCGAATGCGGTCAATCATTTGAGTCGTCAGCATTTGATTACAACCGCCACACGATTCGTCTTCGATCGGCGCGAGCGCTTCGTCACCGCGCGACGTACTGAGGCGAACATACTCTGACTTGACCGAAGCCGGAACCAATTTTTCCGCCTTGGCAAGCTCTTCACGAACGTGCGCCAAATCTCCTTTGACGACCTCAAGCCGTGATCGGACTTTGTCTGCCCGTTCGTCCTGCTCAGCAATGTTACTTTGCAGTTCTTCTTCAGCTTTTGTAACGACTTCGTTTAGCGAGTCGATGCGTTCAAGGCCTTCAAGAATCTCGTCACTTTGGACACTATTGGCCTGTTCGTCAGCAGCAATCTGCTCTTTCAGCAAGTTGAATTCTTTGTTGCTCGATGCGGTGTTGAGTTTCGCTTTCAGCTGATCGATGTGATCCTCGCGAGACTTCAACTGCAACTGCTTGTCGTCGCAAATCATGGTTGCTGATTTGACATCTGCGCGCGCCTTTTCGACATTCGCTTTGCATTGATCGACGATCGCTTCGCCAGCTTTGATTTGCCGCGGCCCCCGCGCAAGTTCGGATTCCAGATCCTTGACCTGCAGGTGCAATGAGTGCAGTCGACGGAGCAGATCTCCGTCAAATTTGGTGTTTTTATCAACAGCCATAGAGAGTTTGTCTATTTGGGGATCTAGGCAAGATGCCGAGTCTTCATTTGTTTTGTGTCGGGACCATGATACCGCGAAAGACCACGGATCAGAATCCGGGGCCCGCGGCTGACTTTTCAGGAACGTTCAGTCGGCAACGACGTTGTCCCGAGAGATTCTTCCTGGCTAACGAGAAGGCTCAGCAATTGGTGTCGGCGTGGGTTGCCTTTGACGCCGATTAACTCACCGCGTTCTTGTTCGCTCAGGCCAAACCAGCGAATCGAATTCGGCAATTCCCAACGCGGCAAATGTTGCAAGCGTTTGGCAATCTTGTCGGCGAGCGATCGCTCAAGTTCGCCGTTGGGGGCTCCGCCGAAGGCGCCAACCCCCGTCGTCCACAGTTCCACCCACAGCGTTAGCTTTCTGCCGGATCGGTCCAGGCTTAGGATGCAGGTGCGAATTTCGGAAAACTCGTTGACCGATCGTTCGATGGACATCGGGTCGACGCTATGTCCGTTCGACAACGTAATGCGGTCGTCTGCCCGTCCCAAGATTCGCAGTTGTCCAGTTTCGTTGCTCTGTTTGACGACATCGCCAGTATCCAACCAGCCGTCGGGACCAATCCGCCGCTCGGTCAGCTGGCTGTCATCAAGGTAGCCGTTCATCATGCATGGCCCACGAACCCAAAGCCGATCTTGCGCATCAATACGGTGTTCCCAAGTCTGGACAACACGGCCCGCGTGACCGGCGATTGAGTCCTGTCGAGTTTGGCTGCTGATGACTGGTCCGGATTCGGTCAGACCATAACCCTGAATAACGCAGACACCTTGTTCTGACCAGTTCGCGAATTGTTCGTTATCCATCGCCGCTCCTCCACATCCAAGCATCTGCAGACTGCGACAGCCTTCTGGTTGTTGCAGTAAGCGTTCGGATAAACTCGGCACGACGTTGGCAAGCGTTGGGTTAAAAGCAGGGGCAAACTCGCACCATCCTTCGTATCCGCGATTGATCGCTAGGGTGCAACCGGATAGCAACCATGTCCCTATATCACAGGTACGCGCATAGGCGTGGCTGATGGACAGCACTGTTAGTCTGCGATCGGTTTGGGACTGGTGTGCAGCTTGAAGTTTCGCCTTCGCATTCTCCAATAGCGCCTGATGCGAAAGCATGACGCCTTTTGGTTCACCACTGGTTCCGCTCGTCCAAAGCACAAGAGCTGTATCGGTGGGGATCAACGCTGTGTCGACTCGAGTAGTTTCATTCAGTCGAGCCACTGATCGAGAGATCAACTCGTCTTTAGCATCTTCTCCTAACCAGTATCCTTTCGCTTTGTCACGGCATCGCTGCACATAGTTTGGGCCGGCAGCGCTATCGATCGGGATTTCAACAAGTCCCGCGCGGGGACAAGCTAATGCGACTAGTAGGTCGTCAATCGAGTTCGTGACCGAATGGACGAAGCGGGCATTGGTGCCAAACGCTGACGTCGAGTCCGGCAGTTGCTTCAGTGACCAAGCAACCGAGTTGACCAGTTGTTCAAGTCGACGCCACGAAATGCCGTCTGAACGATCCGAAAACTCACGTCGATCGGTCCAGATTGCCAGGCCATCCGCATAGCGAAACGCATTGAATCGCAGGACTTCGTCCAGTCGCTTCGCCTTCTTGGAGTCAGTCTGGGGGTCAGACATCGTGTATGATCAGGTGGTCGAGGATCTTCTTGCGAGAATTCAATGTTGAACCAAAAATTGCACAGGCTTTGCATCACCTGCGTTGGGCTCGTTTGCTTTGCGTTCGGCTATCAATCTAGGCAAGTGTCGGCGAATGATCGACTGGACTTGGTCGCGGAATTTATGCAAACGCATTGTTTGGACTGCCATTCCGGTGATGAAGCCGAGCGGAGCTTCCGTCTCGATCATCTCGTCGATCGACTGTCAGCCGCACACGACGGTGATGACGCAACAAAGCCCACGACGCTGGAAAGTCAAACCAAGCTGGCTTTGGAAAAATCGTTCCGTCGGCTAATGAGCCGGCAGATGCCCCCTGCAGATGTGGACATCATCGCAGGCGAAAAGTTGCGATCGGTTCAAAACGCGATCGATTCGGTTCTCGCCTCCGACGCGAAACGCAATCCTTATGCGGGAACAACTGAAGCGATCCGGCGGATGACGCGAATCGAGTATCAAAACTCGATCGAAGACCTTTTGGGAATTCACATCGACGTTGCTGCAATCCTACCACCGGATTCGTCGAGCGATGGCTTCGATAACATTACCGTCGATGATCTGTCACCGCTTTTGCTGGAACGCTATCTAACGGCAGCAACGCGGATCAGTCGTGTCGCGATCGGAGCCAGTATCGATCAACCTCTTGGGCTAACCGTTCGAGTCCCGGCCGACCAAACGCAGCAAGATCACGTCGCTGGCTTGCCGTTCGGAACTCGTGGCGGGTTTCACTTCACGCACCAATTTCCAAAGTCAGGCGAATACTCGTTTAGCATTCGTCTTATGCGAGATCGTGATGAAAACATTGAAGGCATCTACGAAACGCATCAAATGGATGTGCTGCTTGACCGGAATCGGGTCAAACGCTTCACCTTGGATCCGCCCGGAGGCAGTCGTGGGCATTCCGAATATGACAAGCATCTAAACTTTCGAATGTGGATCGATGCGGGAGACCACGACGTGGCCGTCACGTTTGTCGAAAATGCAACCTCGCTTTTAGAAATCAAGCGGCAACCATTTGACGCCAGCTACAACCGCCACCGACATCCTCGCCGAACGCCGGCGGTTGCCGAAGTCAACTTGGTCGGGCCGTTTATCAAAACCGAGAAAGAGAATGGGACGACCGATCTCGAAACCGGTCAGTACAGCACCAAAAAAACATCCGATGTTGACACGGCCGATGAGATGTTCCGCCGCTGGATGAAGCTGGCATATCGCCGAGCGATTACCGAGGAAGACTTACGACTTCCCCGCCGTTACTTTGACGAGGCTATTCAGCACGGAGGCGATGATGCTTTCTCTCGTGGCATCGAAGCTGGGCTCACGAGCATACTTGCCAGTCCACACTTCCTATTCAAAACCGTTGCGCAGCCCAATCAGTATCAGAAAGGTGCGGTTTACCCAATCACATCCGATGAAGTCGCAACCCGACTGGCATCGTTTATCTGGAGCAGCTTGCCGGATGAGGAACTGATGGCTGAGGCTTGGGACGGATCGTTAAGCCACAGTGAAGGGATTCGTCAGCAAACATTACGAATGCTTCAAAATCCAAAACGAGACGCTTTGGTCGATAACTTTGCCGCACAATGGCTGTACTTGCGAAACTTGCCGACAATCACGCCTGACTTGCGGCAGTTCCCCAGCTTTGACAACAACCTTCGCGAAGCGTTCTCAGAAGAAACAAAACGACTTGTTGCCGATGTTATTCGGCGCGATGCCAGTGTGCTTGAGCTGATTCAAACGGACCATGCATACCTGAACGAGAGGCTCGCGATTCACTATGGCATTGGTGGTGTTGTCGGTAGCCACTTTCGTCAGGTACAGCTCGAACCCGATTCACATCGTGGCGGTTTATTGCGTCAAGGCAGTATCCTGATGGCGACGTCCTATGCAACCAGAACGTCGCCAACGAAGCGCGGTGCCTGGGTGTTGGAAAACATTTTAGGAACACCGCCTCCACCGCCACCTCCAAACGTCCCAACGATTCGTGAAAAGCATGATGGAGGTCCGGTGAACTTTCGTGAAGCTCTCGCGCAGCACCGAAACGATGCTTCCTGCGCCAGTTGCCATAACTTGATTGACCCAGTGGGATTCGCGATGGATCAGTTCGATGCGGTCGGACGGTTTCGCACGATGATCGATGGTCGTCCCGTCGATGCCTCCGGGACTCTACCCGATGGGACTGTGGTCAATGGCATCGCTGAACTGGAACAGGGTATACTGAAGTTTCCGGAGATGTTCGTGACCGCGCTAACGGAAAAGCTGATGACGTACGCCTTGGGACGCCCAGTAACAGAATTTGATGGGCCGGAAGTTCGCAGGATTGTTGAACTGGCAAAGGAAAACGACTATCGGTTTTCATCAATCGTTTGCGGTATCACGACAAGCGTTCCGTTCCGGAATCGAACCGCCCAGTAGTCAGTGTTTTGTAAGTACAAGACACGGTTAAAACAGTCGGTTTAACAGTCCATACCGATCGACACAAAACGGAGCTCCGCGGATGGCTAGAGCATCGCATCGAATCCTCGACCGTCGAACTCTCTTGCGCGGCAGCGGCGTCGCAGTCTCGTTACCGTTGCTCGACGCGATGATGCCGTCGGCAAGCGCGACTTCGATCGATCCTGATAAACCGATTCGGCGACTGGGCTATTACTACATTCCGATGGGTTTCAATCCGGAAACTTGGACACCCAAAGGCGACGCCGAGATGCTTGGTGAATTGCCGCCGAGTCTTCAGCCGCTGAAGTCTGTCAAAGACAAGTTGTTGGTGATGACCGGGATGGATCTGCAAAATGCGTATCCGGGTTCTCATGCGACCAGCAATTCAGCTTTTCTTAGTGCAGCGCGGGCAAAGCTGACCGAAAGCACCGACTACTATCTCGGCACGACGGTGGATCAGATCGCTGCGAGCTTTCTTGGCAAAGCATCGCCCTTGTCATCGTTAGAGCTGGCGATGGATTCGGCGAACACGGTCGGACAGTGCGACAATGGCTATGCCTGTGTGTATCAAAACAACCTGTCATGGTCTTCACCAACGACGCCTTTGCCTGCCGAGTCTCACCCAAGACTAGTATTCGAAATGTTGTTCGGCGATGGCGGAACGCCCCAACAGCGACTCAGTCAGCTAAAACGTCGAGCCAGTTTGCTGGACTCGATGACTTTGGAGATGAAGCGTCTGCAGCAGCGGCTCGGCGCGAGCGATCGAAATGTCGTTGATGACTACTTAACCAGTATCCGAGAAGTCGAACGGCGGATCGAATCTGCAGAGCAGACCTCGCAAGACAATCCCTTGCCAGATTTGGATCGACCTATCGGAGTCCCTGCGTCTTACGGGGATCACGCAAGGCTGATGTTTGAATTGCAAGTGTTGGCGTTTCGTGGTGACGTCACCCGCGTTTGCACCTTTCAATTGGCCCGCGAGGCGAGCACCCGAACCTATCCCGAAATCGGCGTTCCCGATCCACACCATCCCACAACGCACCACGGCAACAACCCCGAGAAGCTGGCCAAAGTCGCGAAGATCAATCGGTTTCATGTTTCGCTGTTTGCCGAGTTCCTTGAGCGATTGGCGTCGATACTGGAAGGCGATGGCTCAATGCTTGACCATTCGTTGTTCATGTACGGCAGCGGCATGGGCGACCCGGACGCACATGACCATACCAATTTGCCCATCTTGGTTGCGGGGGGCCAGGCAGGTGGACTTCGCGGTGGTCGCCACATGCGTTATCAGACGCCAGAACCACTTTCCAACCTGCATTTAACGCTACTAAATAAAGCCGGGGTGCCTTTAGAAACCTTCGCCGACAGCACCGGACAGATCAAAAACCTCTTCGAACCAGTAGTCCTCTAGCTCTGACTCCCCCACCACTATCCACCCCAACCTCCCCCTGAGCCGATGGACGCTAGTCCCGGTTCTCCACCGATCACTGGCTCTGCCTCCCCCATGAGCCGATGGACGTTAGTCCCGGTTCTCGCCCCATCACCATCCACCCCAACCCTGACCCGACGGACGTTAGTCCCGGTTCCCTTCCACCACTATCCATCCCAACCTCCCCCTGAGCCGCCGGACGTTAGTCCCGGTTCTCCCCACCACTCACAACCATCCTCCCACCTTCGCTTTTGCTATCAACCGCTTCTCCGTAATCAACGTGGTATCAAACGCCGGTTTCGCGTATTGATAGGTTGCGGTCATCATGGAGCCAACGGATCCGCCCGTGTTTGCCGCTTCCCCACTCCTCGACTACTGGGCTACGGCACGATGCCATTGCTGTCTTTGCTACACCACCGGCTGGCGTTTCTCACCATAGCTTTGGCTGCCGTTTCTGTCTCAAAAGCCAACGCCCAGTCTTGGTCCTTCCCTGCAGCTCCGACCGACCCTTCGTTTTCCGCTCCTTTGGACGTGGGCACTCAACCAAGCTACTTCGTCCAGCAAGCATCAGCGGCAGCTCGTGAAACAGGCGGCGCGATTCCAACTTTTCCCGGCGCCCGCTCCAATGGACCATCTGCAGCAGCGAGTGGTTTTCAACACGGTAATTCTCTCGGGACGCCCAATGTCACGAAGTTTGAACCGGGAACAGAACGGCGCGTCGACATCAACCCATTTGCTCGGCCTAATCATCAGCAAGCCAGTCAGCAGCAAGTTGACTTAACGCCATTCAACCAACCCGATAAAGCTCGGTCTGGCTCCCCGGTTATAAGATTGGCTCGGCCAGACACTTCAGACGTACCCGCCAACGGGCAAAGTGTCACTCGAGCCGTGTCGGTTGAATTGGCACCGACGCGAGTCGTTTATACCGAGGCGATGGTTCGTTCCGCTCGCGAAAGCGAAACCCATTTTTTGCAGGTTGCAGAATCATCGACAATGATTGTTTCTAAGATCGCAAACGACAACGCCAGCTTCGCAAAGAAGTGGGCGGACCTTGCGGAGAACTACATTGCTCTTGCCGAACGCGTCGATGCGGCTCAGAGCAAGCTCGCGGCAACTCAGCAGGACTTTAACGACGTCAGCAGCAAAATTGAAAAGTATGGACTGACACCGACGATCGGTATGTTGCTTCGCCACAAAAAAGAGCAACTCGATCGATGGCAAGCAAGCGATTCACAAACCAGTTGGGTGCGAGAGTCATTGCAGGACTCTCGGGAAGCTCAGCTCGATCTGGAGTTGGTGCGATACGATGGGACGGAACCATTCGATCAAGCGAAACAAGTCCTCGATGGTGCGGGATTTGATCCAACCAAACCTGACAAACAAGCCCTTCTGCGTCAGGTTCAACAACTGTTATCCGATCGTGGGCAATGGCTGACCGCACTTTGGGAAGGCCACCGCAATTATCAAGAAAAGCTTGCCGAAATCGATGCGATTACGACCGCTTCGGCAAGCTTAACACAGGACTATCGAAAGCTGATCAATCGTCATGTCACTTGGATCCGTAGTGGCGACGCGATGGGTTGGGATTCGGTTCGCAAGCTAAGCACCGGCTTGGTTTCACTTTTCAATTCCAACCGCGGAAGCGAGTTCGGATTCTCGCTCCAACGAAAACTCCGAGTGAACGCCGCATCGGGAGTCACCGTCGCGGTTTTGTTCTTCGCGATCTTGGCTCTTCGTTGGTGGGCCAAATCGTTGCTCGTTGGGATTGGCAACCGTAATCGGATGCGTGAATCAACCAAGTCGACTCGAAAGTTGGCCGCTTGTGGCTTAACCGTTCTCGTCGCTTACTCGATCCCAACGATCTTGTTTTCCATTGCAACATGGCTAAACAGCGGCTTCGTTTCTGAGTCGTTGCTACAAGCATCGAGTGGTTTTTACGCGTGCAGTTTGATTGCTTTGATGGTCGAACTGCCCAGGCAACTGCTGCGAGACTTCGGATTGGTCGACAAGCACATCGGTGTCGACTTGCCACGGCGCGAGCGTGCATGTCAGTACTTGATGGTTGTCGGAACCGGCTTGGTGCTCAGTGCTTATGCGGTGACCGTTTCCGGTTTGATCGATCAAGGGATGTGGCGAGAATCGGTATCACGAGCAGGATTGATTCTGACCTTGTTTTTGGTCGCCTGGACCTTTCACCGTGCCCTGCAGCCTACCGGCGGAATTCTGGAACCGTTGATTGAAAAGTTTGGCGGTGCAATCGTCCATCGGGTGCGAATTGTTATCTATCTGTTTGCCATTGGTTCGCCGTTGGTCATCGCTTTTCTGTCCGCCGTCGGATACGGATTCACCGCTCAAGAATTGATCTATCGATTCGCAATCACATTTTCAATCGCGCTAACGTGTGCGACGCTGTGGCCAGCAACAAAGATTGTTGCCGCACATTGTTGGCGGATTTTAACCGGTGCCGAGTCTCCTCAGCGGAAGTTTGACGAATACGGAGAAATCGAACCGACTCACGATGTTGATCTTTCCGGTGGCCTGTATCTAGATTTGAAGCATCAGATCGCATTCTTGTGTCAGTGTGGATTGGTGGTCGCAGGAATCCTTTTCCTGGGTTTCCTTTGGATCGATGTGTTTCCGAATCTTCGCATGGGAAACCCCGTCGTCTGGACGGTCCAGGAAACAATCACGACCGCGGCGATCGGTCCTAGTGGCGAAACGGTGATGCAAGCGGGGGTGCAGGAAGTTCCGGTGACTCTGGTGCACGTCTTTTTCGCAGGCGTGACGTTGTTTGTTGCTTTTCAAGTCGCCAAGCTGCTGCCCGCGTTGTTCGATGCCCTTGTGTTGCAGCGAGTCTCATTTGACGAAGGTATGGAGCATTTTTCGTTGGTGCTCGGCCGTTGTCTGCTTTTTGGTGCCGGTTGTTTGATCTCGATGAAGTGGCTGGGCGTGCGTTGGCAATCAGTCCAGTGGTTGGCTGTCGGCTTAACGATCGGTTTAGGTTTCGGATTGCAAGACATGGTCCGCAACGTTTTCGGTGGCTTGATCGTGTTATTTGAAAAGCCCGCTGCACTTGGTGATCTGATTACCGTGGGACGCATCACCGGGCGAGTCGCGAAACAGCATCTACGGACCACTGTTTTGACCGACGACGAGGGACGCGAGAACATCATTCCGAACAAGAAATTCGTCACCGACGACGTCGTCAACTGGATGGGCGCAGGGCGACTGACGGTCGTTCCGATCGAAGTTGCCGTAACGAAGGACGAAAGACCGGCTGACATTTGCCGGACGATTCAGGAGTTCGCCGTAGCTCAAGAAGACGTGCTCGTTCTGCCTGCTCCGCAAGCCACGCTCGTTTGTGTGTCACGAACATCGCAGCGGATTGAGGTCCGTGTTTGGATTGAAGACTCCAGTAATCCGGTCGGGTTCCGCAATAGCCTGCTCAAGCGGGTTCGGAAGTATCTCGCTGAAATCAACATGCTTGCGGTCGATCAGCCAGAGCAGCCGGTGATCCGAGATTTGGCAAAGGATCGAGATCTTGCGCCCCGTCCGACACGGCGTTCGGCATAGAGGGTAGACTCAGCGAAATCTCGCAAGTTATCGCTCAAACGCCTTATGTCAGACGAACTAAACGACAAAATTCGCGATCTCCTTTCCGAAGGCAAAAAGATCGCTGCTGTAAAGCTCGTACGCGAGCGGCAAAAATGCTCGTTGCGTGAAGCCGTTAACACCGTCGAATTGATCGAAAGCGGCAACGAAGTTTCGATTTCTGATCCAGCACCGGCTTCCGATGGCGAAATGGACGCGGTTCTCGATGCGATCGAGAAAGGCGAAAAGCTACGTGCGGTTAAGCTCTACCGCGAATCGACTGGCGCGGATCTCCGTGAGTCAAAAGAGTTTGTTGAATCCTTAACACGTCAGCTTGGTGGTTCGGCAACGACTTCAACGCAGACCGGATGCTTTAGTTCCATCTTATTATTCGTCGGAATGGGCGGGGGAGTGATAACCGGGCTTGTTGCCTTGTGGGTGGCCGTCTGACTTCGTCAATGCCTCGGCATATCCCACCGCTTGCTTGGATCACAAGGCAACTTTGGGAAAGACAAAACCTGAAAACTGACTAGTCGAAAATCGGCAGAAGAATTCTCTTTCAAGTATCAAAGTAACATCCGAGTGCAATGGTGAGCATGACGCTGGATAGTACCGATCAGCAAGTCGAAATCTCTTGTAAGTCATGCGGCTCACAACTCCTGCTGGCGTCGAATCAACTGTCCGCAGTTTGCCCTTATTGCGGGTCACCTTCGGTTATCAGCCGGCCTCCACGTCAGGACGTTCCCTCCCCGACGTTTGTGATTGGTTTCCAAGTCGAGCGGGAACGAGCCGCTGAATTGACACGGCAGTGGATTCGTCGAGGCAAAATGTTCGCGCCGGCTGCTTTCAAGAAAGCCATCCCCGATTTAATTCAGGGGATCTACATGCCCGCGTATCTCTATGGTGCGACTGCGCTTTCAGATTACGTCGCCGAGATCGGTGAAAACTATCAAGAAACCGAAACGTACACGACCACGGACGGTAACGGTAAAACGGTCACTCGAACTCGGACGGTTACCAAAACGGAATATCGATCTTTGTCGGGCGACCATGCGACCTACATCATGGATGTGATTGTGTCGGCGTCCAGCGGAGTCAGTAACGACCGGTTCCAATCAATCGAGCCCTATGATCTTCGATCGATCCGTCGGTTCCAGCCTTCGATGATCGCTGGTTGGATCGCCGAAGAGCCTTCGCGAACGCAATCGGAATGCTACAACCTCGCCCGTGAGGAATCCTATCAGCTGATCCAACGTCAGCTTACCAACTTCATGCCCGGTGACTCGCACAAGGGACTTCGATTCGAAAGTTCCTTCACTCGCGAGTTTATCGATTTGGCATTGTTACCCGTCTGGTGCTTTGCCGTGCGATATGACGAAAGTAAGCCTCCGGTGCAGATCTTGGTCAACGGACAAACCGGTCGCGTTGCAGGGAACGCGCCGACTTCTGTCGCAAAAGTTCTATCCGTGATATTTACCGTGATCATCATCTTGGTGGTTTTGGTCGTCTTGATTGGTGTCTCGCAGGGCTAGTCGATGAGCATCACCATTACAAACTGTACACAATGCGAAACGCCTCTTGAGAAAGGGGACCTGCGTTGTTCCGTTTGCGGATACGCGTCGCCGGAATCGAATGCGTCCATCGCTTCGGAAAAGATCCAAGTGTTGCGCTGCACCAGCTGCGGGGCCGCACTAGCCTACAACGCAAAAAAGCAGGCTCCGCATTGTTCATTTTGCAACGGCGTGGTTCAGTTAGAAACCATTGCGGATCCGGTTGAGCAAACCGAAGGCTACCTTCCTTTTACGGTGAGTTCAGAGGAGGCGCGGGCGGCTCTGAAAACCTGGTTACAGTCTCTTGGATGGTTTCGTCCGTCCGACTTGATTTCGTCTGCGCAGATTCGAGAGCTGAAACCGCTGTGGTGGGTCGCTTGGGTGTTTGATGCCAAGGCCATGATCAGTTGGGCAGCCGATTCCAATTTTGGAAATCGTCGATCTGCATGGGCTCCGCATTCTGGGCAATGTCAAGTCAATTTTAAGCAGGTCGTAACGTCAGCATCACGAGGGCTTTCAGATCGCGAGGCCTATGGCGTTGTCGGTGGCTTGGATCTTGACCATGTCAGTGCAGAGCCTATCGGAGCGGACGACGCGGTAATCGAGCAGTTTGATGCTCAGCGTTCCGCAGCTCGCCAACAGATTTCGAACGCAGTGTTGGATCAGGCGAAAGAGCATGTGCAACGGCAAGAAGTTCCGGGGACAAAATTTCGAAATCTGAATGTCTCGTTGCTGGTGACAAGTTTGGTTTCGAGACGATTGTCCTTGCCAGCGTACGTGATGGTGTATCAGTACAAAGAACGACTTTATCGAGTTGTGATTTGTGGGCAGAATTCACGACTGCTCGTCGGTAACGCACCGTATTCGGTGTTTAAAATCGTCGCGACAGTAATCTTCTTTGGAGCAATTGCCTTAGGCGTTTTGGCCGCCTTTGCATCAGGCTAACGACATGCCAGATTGGCTATCAATTGTCATCCTACACTCCGTGTAGGCAGCGCTCCCTCCAGCTTGTTTCGCAAAGCAGGCCACTACCTTGTTCGAGTCTCAACCTAAATCTACAGCCCCCCACGGACCGGCCTTTTAACAACTGCCTACACTTCAGTTAGACATCGGCATTTCAGGTTTGAAAGCAGTCAGCAGTTCACCAAGCCAAAGCAGCAATTGCAATCAATCGGGCATTCGCAGATCGGAACGATAAAGATCACCACAACCGTTCGGAACCTCGCCAAGTCTATGCCAATCGATTTTTCGAACGCCCAGCAGTCAGTTGCTTTCAATTGTCGCCCTACACTCTTTGTAGGTAGCGTTCCGTCCAGCTTGTTTCGCACAGCGGGCCACCGCCTTGTCCAAGTCTCATTCTAAATCTAAAGCCCCCAAGGCCCGGCCACTCAACAACTTCCTGCACTTCAATTAGACATCGGCGTTTCAAGTTTGAAACCCGTCAGCAGTTCACCAAACCCAAAGCAGCAATTGCAATCAATCGGACCTTTGCAAGCCGCAGAGATGAAGATCACCACAATCGTTCAGAACCTTATCAGGTCGACGCCATTCGATTTTTCGAACGCTCAGCAGTCAGTTGCTTTCTATTGTCACCCTACACTCCGTGTAGGTAGCGTTCCGTCCAGCTTGTTTCGCAAAGCGGGCCACAGCCCTGTTCGAGACTCAAACTAAAAATTCATCGGTCACCGAGGCCCGGCCTTTCAACAACTTCCTGCACTTCAATTAGACATCGGCGTTTCAAGTTTGAAAGCTGTCAGCAGTTCACCAAACCCAAAGCAGCAACTGCAATCAATCAGATAATTCGAAGCCGGAACGCTGAAGATCACCGCAACCGTTCGGAACCTCGCTAATTCTACGCCATTCGATTTTTCGAACACCCAGCAGTCAGTTGCTTTCTATTGTCGCCCTACACTCCGTGTAGGTAACGCTCCGTCCAGCATGTTTCTCAGGGCAGGCTACAACCCTGTTCGAGACTCAAACTAAAAATCCATCGGTCGCCACGGACCGGCCTCGTAGCAGCTTCCTGCACTACGATTGCAACTTAGCATGTCGGGATTGAAGGGACTTCGGCAAAAGAGTTGAGCGATAGACCGTGTCATGGAAAGCGGGCAACGGTAGACCAAGCCCAAACTGCAATTGCAATCAACCGGACCGTTGTCAGCTAGAATTGGTAGAGTAGGCGCCCTGGGCAATGGAACGCTTCGCCAGTAGACATGTTCACACCACACAAACAGGTGGTCTGAGTTATTCGCACATCATCTACAGACTTTGCCTACAATATTCCTGTATCATGTCACAATAATTAGAAGTTCCCCGATGCAGATTCGACAATTGAAGCGGAGGATCTGATTGGCCGCTGACACCAAATTTGTTGACAAGCAGAAGCCAACTGAAACGTTGAGCAAGCATGTCCGCATTTCGATCATTGAAATGC